>JBGPEF010000110.1:0-12621 GCA_041482675.1 Tepidisphaeraceae bacterium
ACCCAGAGCACATCCTTGTTTTGTGGATCGACTCGAATCTCCGATGCCCCGACATCCTTCAGTCCAAACGGACCCTGAAAAGATGTCCCGCCGTTGTCGCTTCGATAAAGCCCGCCCTTGTACGAGAGGAAATAAACCCGCTGGCCGTCGGCCGTGTACTCGATCAGATGCCGAAACCATCGGCGCTTGTCCTGATTGGGAACCTGCACAACCCGATTCCACGATTCGCCGCCATCCTTGCTCTCATAGAGCCCCTCTTCCGGCTCGCGCGGTTTTTCCCAGGCGGCCTGCACATAACAAAGCAGCCGATCGGCATCTTTGGGATGGGCGGCGATGGAACTGGTCCCCAGCGCATGCAGCCCCGAGTTTTTGCACGGCTCCCACGAAAAACCGCCATCCTTGGAGCGCCAGACACCCACCACATCGACGGCCAGATAGATTCTCTTGTCATCCGCCCGCGATCGTTCGATGCCGTGCAGGCACTGGCCGCCTTCGCCGCCCTTGAGCCCAAGGGCCACCTGCCGCTCGGATCGGATGGGCATTGGCGACCATTTCACATCCAGCGCGGCCGGTGCTCCCGCGGGTTTATCGACCGCTGCCGGCGTCGCAGCGGGCGAGCGGGCAGCAAATAGTGCAATAATCGAAGTTACAACGATAGAGGGCGACAACCTGGTGCTCATACTCACCTATTTACCGGACGCTGGGTCATTTGGAAGTGCCGGCCTGTCATTTGAAAGAAATTCGTTGCGAAAGTTGAAAAACCCGCCAGAATAGCCGGGCCGAAGGACAATTGCGGCCATGGCCAAATCCATATCGAGTGTCGCAACTCATCAATCTAAGCCCGGCGACAAACCCGTGATACGGGAAATCCGCGGCGATCCGGCCCAATCCACAGCCAAAACCACCCCGCCGGTCCCCGCCAAGACCCCCTCATCAGACGGCCAGCCGGCCCCAACCGCACTTCCGCCCGCTCCACCCCCCATTCCCACGCCGCCGCAACAGCCGCTCCTTTTTGAGGTCGGGTGGGAAGTCTGCTGGCAACTCGGCGGCATCTATACCGTCCTGAGGTCCAAAGCCGCCGCCATGCAGAAAAAGTGGGATGACCGCTATTTCCTCATCGGCCCCTACAACCCCAACACCGCCGCCATCGAATTTGAAGAACGTCCCACCGAAGGCTTTATCCGCCAGACCCTCGACAAACTGCGCGAGTCGGGCATGCCCTGTCACTTCGGCAACTGGCTCGTCGCCGGCCGGCCACGGGTGATCCTGCTCGATCATCGCGCCCGGTATTCCTCGCTCGATAGCGACAAATACTGGCTCTGGAAAGATCACGGGATTTCCACCGTCGCCTCCGATGGCGAGGTGAATGATGTCGTCGCCTTTGGCTTTGCGGTGGCGGAATTTTTCAAGCACCTCACCGAGTTTCAGCCCGGCCGGCGCGTGCTGGCCCATTTCCACGAATGGATGGGCGGCGTGGCCGTGCCTCGCATCGCTCATTTGCGCTATCCCGTCACGACCATTTTCACCACCCACGCGACGCTGCTGGGAAGATATCTGGCCAGCGATGATCCGGATTTTTACAGTCATCTGCCTCATGTCGATCCCGATGCGGCCGCGGCGCATTACAACATCTATCCGCGTTTCGCCATCGAGCGCGCTGCCGCGCACGCCTCCAACGTTTTCACCACCGTCAGCGAAGTGACCGCCACCGAGGCCGGCAAGCTGCTCGGCCGCGAGCCGGATGCCATCCTGCCCAATGGCCTGAGCGTCAATCGCTTCCAGGCCATTCACGAGCTCCAGACGCTGCACCGCCAGTACAAGGAGCAGATCCACGAGTTCGTGATGGGACATTTTTTCCCCAGCTACACCTTCGACCTCGACCGAACGATCTATCTCTTCACCTCCGGCCGCTACGAATATCGCAACAAGGGGATGGACCTGTTCATCGAGTCCCTGGCGCGGCTGAATCACCGGCTCAAGGGCATCCCCGACCGCCCGACCATCGTCGCCTTCATCATCACCCGGGCGGCCACGCGCAACATCAATGTCGGCGTGCTGCAAAATCATTCCATGTTCGAGGATCTGGAAAAAACCTGCCACGAGATCGCCGAAAACATGGGCCAGCGCCTTTTTCACGCCGCCGCCACCGGCCGATTTGCAACCTATAACGAGCTATTGCCCGAGGATGCCCTGGTGCGATTGAAGCGGGCCATCCATGCCTGGCGCAGCAACCGCCAGCCCACCATCGTCACCCACGATCTTCAGGATGATGCCAACGATCCGATTCTGAAACACCTGCGTTATCGCGGCCTGTTCAACGCGGCCGACGATCCGGTGAAAATTGTCTTTCATCCGGAATTCGTCACCGCCACCAGTCCGCTGCTCAATCTCGACTACGAGCAGTTTGTCCGCGGCTGCCACATGGGCGTTTTTCCCAGCTATTACGAGCCGTGGGGCTACACGCCGATGGAATGCGCCGCCCTGGGCGTGCCGTCGGTCACCACGGACCTCTCCGGCTTTGGCGCCTATTGCCAGCACCACATCCCCAACAGCGCCGAGAATGGCATTTATGTTCTGCGCCGCCTTGGCCGAGGCTTTGACGACAGCGCCAACGACCTGGCGCAGCATCTGTTTGGTTTCTGCGGCATGAACCGCCGCCAGCGCATCGAAATCCGCAACAAGGTTGAATTACTCAGCGAGCTTTTCGACTGGTCGATCCTTTCGCAGCACTACGACGACGCCCATCAGCTGGCCCTTTCCCGCACCACTCCCAGGCACGGCTCGGTTGACGTCCGGGTGATCTAATCCGCGTCGTGGTTACCTCCGCTCTGCCCGGCGCATAAAAGCGGGGCGAGGCTCGCATGGTCGGCTCGCCCCTGTCCCCTCCGGAGTTTCGCCCGCGGCCAGCCTCACCTCCACCGAAGCTCACCGTGGACTGCGAATGTCCGAAATCCACTCTCCCACAGTGCGCGCGCGGCCACAATTGCCCTGATCAGGGCTCTGCGTGCATTTGCTCTAATCACATTATTTAAGCCGACTTGATGAACTCGGCCCCGGCCTCGAATCCCAGGCCTTCGCGGCTGCGGCACCATGCGATGCGAATCGCCGTCTCCAGCTTCAACGGCCCGGCCGCCATCTTGATGTAGTGCGTCGCCCCCTTGGTCAGCGGCGAATTGGTCCGCACCGCCACACCCTCCAGCGAGATATTGGAGACCAGCACCTGGAGCGCCTCTCCCACCTCCGGCTTCTCGCCGTTCCAAAGCGTGGCCATCGCCATCAGCTTGTCGCGCCGGCTCCGCCGCGGAATCTCTGTTGGAGTCTTCAAGGATTTGGGCTTCGCCGTCAGCGCTGTGTGGTTCAACATACTCCCCCAATCGTCACAATCTGCCCATGACTCCTGTTTGTTGTAATCGTGCGGAGAGTCCAATAACCGATTATGTCTCGCCGCGTTCATCGCGCGATTCCTCTGTCACCGATTTCCCCTCCTCCGGCACCATCCTCTCCTTATGATGCTGAATATCTAAATAACACTCCAACACAGAGATTGCACTTGCAATGGCGATTATCCAAGACAACCATCGAAGCCATCCCGGAATCCAAAACCAAAACCCCGCGACGCAGATCATTAGGGGAATCACCGTAAGCGGCACCGCCCACCAGAGCGCAATTTGCGCCCGACGAATGCGCGATCTGTGACCGCTGTTAACCCTGCCAGGGCTCTTTGCCTTATCAAGCCCCTTTCGTTTTGGCACCGGTTTGCCGCATTCCGGGCATCTCCCATCCAGCGGCGTGCTGTACAAGTCATAACCACAACCGGTGCAGCGAAAATGATGAGCAACCTTGTCCGCCACGCCAATTACTCCACCACCAGATTATCCCGATGCACCACCTCATCATACGCCGCTTCTTTCAGCAGTTCGCGCACCTCAACCGTCTTCTTCCCCCGAATCTGCTCGACGCCGGCACTGGAATAGTTGCTTAATCCCCGTGCCACCGTCGCGCCAGCAGCGCTCTTGAGCGCAACCAAATCGCCGCGCTCAAACGGCCCCTCAACTTTGACCACGCCCGCCGGCAAAAGGCTCTTGTTCTTCTCGACCACCGCCTTCACCGCCCCATCATCAATCACAATCGCCCCCACCGGCCGCGCAGCGCCGATCCATCTACTCCGCGAAGATCGCTTGCGAGCGGATGGAACGAATAACGTTCCCACTTCTTCCCCACCCAGTATCTTCCCCAATATCCCCGCCTCCCGCCCATCGGCCACCACCATCGCCTCGCCGCTCTCGCTGACCATCTCGGCAGCCGCCAATTTTGAATCCATCCCACCCTTCCCCGCATCACTTCTCTCCGCTCGCACCAATCGCCGCGCCTCCTCAATGCTCTCCACCAGCCGCACCGGCCGGCCATCGGCATCGAGCAATCCATCAACAACGGTCAGCAGCACCAGCAGATTCGCCCGCAGCGCATGCGTCACCATCGCGGCCAGGATGTCGTTGTCGCCGAAGCTGATCTTCACGATCTCATCCGTACTCACCGTGTCGTTCTCGTTGACGATCGGCACCGCCCCATACTGATGAATCGCATGGATCGTGTTTCGAAAATTGAGGAACCGTGCCCGGTTGTCGATGTCTTCGCGCGTCACCAACACCTGTCCCACCAACAGCCCATGCGGCGCAAACGCGGCCGCCCAGCAGTCCATCAGCCGCCGCTGGCCGACGGCCGCCACCGCCTGCAACTGCGCCAGATCCACCGGCCGCTTTGTGAGCTTCAATTCCCGCAATCCCGCGCCGATCGCGCCGGAGCTGACGATCGTCACCGCCAACCCCTTCTGCCGCAGCCCGACGATCTGCGTGGCCATCTCGCCCAAATACGCCGCATCGAGCTGCTTCTGCGCATCGGAGAGCAATTGCGTCCCCAGCTTGATGACGACGCTCTTCACCTCCGCCAGATATTGCCCGCGCGTCTGCTCCATGGCCCCAATCCTAAGACAACCTCATTGCATTTTCAGCATGCCGCTCCTAACCTCCAAATCCAACCACTGCACAGGAGCTTTCGTGACCAATCCACTGCTTCTCATCGGCGTCGGCATTTTCGTCGGTATTTACAGCGGCATCATGGGCCTCGGCGGGGGCACCATCATGATTCCCGTTCTCGTCCTGCTCCTGGGCTTCACCCAGCACCAGGCCGTCGCCACCAGTCTGGCGGTGATGATCCCACCGGTCACGCTCCCGGCCGTCATCGCCTACTACAAGGAAGGGAGTGTCAACCTCCGCATCGCCATCTGGATGGCGTTGGGATTTGCCGCTGGCGCGTATCTTGGAGCATTCGTCGCCAATCGCCTGAGCGACAACACCATGAAACTGATCTTCGGTTTCATCCTCGTCTACGTCGGCGGCTACACCCTCTTCAACACCCTCGGCCGCCAGCATCTCGTGCGCAGCATGGTTCTTGCAGGCGTGCTGGTGGTGGTCGCCGCCGTCGCCTATGTCGCCCTTCGCGCTGCCGACGCCAGCCAGCCTCCCGCGGCCAGCGCCACCGCCCGAAGCAGCGCATAAAAAAGGCGCGGCGCAGGAATGGGTTGTCACCTCACCCCTGCACGCCGCGCTGGAACCGCGTACTCCGTCACCTCTTGTGAAATCCAATCTATGCACGGACCTGAATTAACCGGAATGACCAAAATCCTTAGGTGATTAGCCCCCCTGATCCCCCATTTGCTCGATGAGCCCTACACCCCCGCCCCTACGGCCGATTCGACGTGGCGCACCGCATTCTTGAACATCTTCAACCCCTGTCCTTCGCTCGCCCGCGGCCGGCTCGTCCAGGCCGGGTGCTGAATCGCATCCACAAACCGTTCCGGATGCGGCATCAGGCCAAACACCAGCCCGCTCGCATCGCACACGCCGGCGATGTCATCGACGCTGCCATTGGGATTATCCGGCGCCTGTCCCTCGGCCGGCGAGCCATCGGCCTTCGCATAAATCAGCGCAATCTGCTGATTCTCCCGTAGCGCCCGCCTGACTTGCTCATCCCGTGGCACAAATCGGCCTTCGCCATGAGCGATCGGCAATTCGATGTGCCCCACACCTTCGGTCCAGATGCAACGGCTGGCCGGCGTGTTCAGGTGCAACCAGCGATCGATAAATCGCCCACCCGCGTTATGAGCCAATGTGCAAGTCTGCCCCTCGCGCCCGCCGACTGATCCAGGCAGCAAATCCGTCTTCACCAGGACCTGAAAGCCGTTGCATATCCCCGCGATCGGCTTCCCCGCCTCGATAAATCTCGCCAACGCCTCGGCCAAATGGTGCCGCATCTGATTGGCCAGAATGCGACCGGCCGCGATGTCATCGCCGTAACTAAAACCGCCGGGGATCGCCAGAAGCTGATAGTCGTGAAGCAGCGCCGGATTCTCCAGCAGCCGGTTTACATGAACCAATTCCGCGCTCGCCCCCGCCTGCTCGAAGGCATGGACCGTCTCGCCATCGCAGTTGATGCCCGCCGTCCGCAGCACGAGTGTCCTGGGTTTCATACCCAGATCATATCCGCATTTTTCTCTTGTGGCACGGGCGCCTCGCCCGTGGCTTTGATAATCAGGAAACGAGGACCGACACTTCGCTCTCGACACCCAAAACTGTGTCCTTGATCCCCTGCGCCTCATCATAGGCGACACTGTCAAAGCCATCCCCGCCATCGACGGTGTCTGTAGAACCCAGATCGATGGCCATGATCGTGTCATCCCCCATCCCGCCGCGGATCACATCGGCCCCATCGCCACCCACCAGCAGATCATCGCCATCATTGCCCACCAGCGTATCATCGCCGCTCCCGCCGCGCAGGATATCGCGCTTGGCGCTGCCGGTGATCGAGTCATCGCCGAATCCGCCGATCACCACTTCCATATCGCTCATCACATTGTCACCCTCGCCCTTGGATTGGCCCACCGTCGGCGTGCCATCGTTGGGCTTGCCATCCAGCGTGATCACCAGGTCATCCAGCCGCTTCGAGTAATCGGCTGTGTCGATCCCTGGCCCGCCCACAAACTGATCGCGCCCGGTGCTGCCCACCAGCGTGTCATGCCCGGTCTCGCCACACAGTTTGTTGGAGCGATCTCCGCCGGAGATCAGGTCATTTCCATCGCCGCCGAAGATGGTGGCGGCCAGGCTGACTCCCTCGCCAAAGCTGATCTTGTCGTTGCCGCCGAATCCCTTGATGGTGATCCTTTGAACTTCACTGGTCGGCATGGCGAATAGGGACTTGTTCACGGCGATGGTCAGGTTGTCATCAACCTTGGAGATGACAATCACATCCGCCGCGGCCGTTCCGCCGACGGTCAGGAGACCCTCTTCCAGCGAAAGGGAGAGGGCAAAAAGGATGCGGGGTTCCAGTGCGTCTATCACCTGATGAACTTCGACATGCGAAGTGATTTTGCTGGAGAAATGCGGCGTGCCTACCCTTATCGGACTGGCCCAGAAGCTACCCGCGATAAACCCACCATCCGGCCGCGAGAATCAGCGTTTGCAGCAGCGCCACGCACGCGAACGTCAAAACGCCGCTCCACTCTTTCGACGGCTCTTCGATCGGCGCTGGAAACTGCCGATTGTGCTCGATGGCGAGAATAAGATTCGCCTCAAATCGCCCCACTCCCATCGCCCCAGCCATCTTCAGCAGCGCCAGTCGCTGCGAATAGCGCACCGGCCCCGCCGCCAATGCCTCCCGCACCATCATTTCAAACCGCCGCGACTGAAGCGAAGTCGGCAGTGCTGACGGCGGCTGCGACGAAGGCGCCGGCCTATCATCAATTTCCCGAGCGAGGCGCGCCAGCGAGCGCTGAAGTCGCGAGGGTTGATGCCGCAGCGTATGCCGCAGACGCCTGGCCCGGCGCCGGTATTGATCGGATCTTTCTCCCAATGCGCACAGCCCCTCCACTCGCGTGAGTTGCACTGGCTGGGCTCGCACGATGGGCATGAGTAAAGTATACCCGCCCGCCCGGTATGCCGAAGGAGAAAGTTGCCCCGACAGCGCATCGGCGCGGGCTTTGCTTGGGTAGGGCGGTGCGGATGGGCGTCGAAAAACTGAAGCACTGCATTTGGAATAAGAAATGAAGCTGTTCAAACGCGTCCTGCGACTGCTAATTCTCCTCCTGATCGGTGCTCTGATCATGGCGTCGGTCGGCTTTTTCATGCTCAAGCGCCGGCCCAGTTTCTATCACTCCTACAAGTGGACCGGCGACGAGCGCAGCGTGGTCAACCAGCGGGCCGTGGACAAACTCACCCAGACCCGCAATCTCGCCGCAGACGCGGCCGCGCGGGAGCGGCGGGCGGCGGCGCGCGGCACGACCCTGCCCAGCGACGTCAAACCCATGACCGTGACCTTCTCCGAAGAGGAGCTCAACGCCTTTCTCCTGCACAACTTCAAGGACCGGCTCGATCAATATGTCGAGGGTCCCGGCATCTTCCTGAACAACGGGATGATTATCCTGGCCGGGCAAATCAAGGATTCGGGCTATGTGGTCAGCTTTCATTTCGAACCGAAGATCGATGAGGCGGGGAAATTGCATTTGAGCCTGGTTCGAAGCTACGGCGGCGCATTGCCCGTGCCCCAGTCGATGCTCAGCGCTCAGTTTGAGCGTGTTCGCGCTGCATTGAAGAACCGAATGCCGCTCTGGCAGGAGTCGGCCGCCCTCGATGCCCGGGGCGCAAACAACAGCGCTGTGGCCGCCTCGATGGCCAAGCTGATTCTCAGCGCATTGGATAACAAGCCGGCCGAGCCGGTGCTCTTCATGCCCGATGACAGTGGCCGCGCCCTGCCACTCCAACTGGTGGACATCAAGGTAGACAAGGAATTGACCGTTACCGTCCAGCCCATGACTCCCGAGCAAAGAGCGGACTTGATCAAGAGCATTCGCACGCCGCTGTTGGCGATGATTGAAGACCATCATTGAGCGCAGAAACCGCTCGCCCAACGCACTCTCTGCGGCTCCGACCCAATCCCCGCCCCAATCTCAGACCTCAAATCTGAAATCTGTAAACCATCCCTCGCTCGCGGCTTAACCCTTCATTTCACTTCCTCGAAAACTTCAATTCGCCGCGCGGCACGCCGATTGACATGCTGCACCCCGGGGAACCCGGAAGGAGCTGGGATATGTGTGAAGCGCAGGATGCGCAAGACGTGTATCGAGACCTTGGACGAAAGATCGTCCAGGCCGCCTATCTCGCGCTGGCGGTGCATCTCAATGATGATGAACAAGCGCGGCAGCAGCGAATGGCCGGCGGAGCTGGCCGAGGCAAATCCACGGATGGAAAGCTGCCGTCTTCCGCCGAGAGAGGGACCGCATGAATTACGGGCTCTATCTCTCGGCCATGGGCGTCCTCGCCAATTCACAGAGGCAGGACGTCATTGCCAACAACCTGGCCAACGCGGAAACCGTTGGCTTTAAAAAGGACCTGGCCCTCTTCCAGGAGCAGCGCACCGAGGCCCAACTTCGTGGCCGCAGCCCGTCGCGCGACAGCAACCCGCTGCTCGAGCCGCTGGGTGGCGGATTGATCGCCAGCGGCACCACCCTCGATCTCTCCCAGGGCCCCATCGAAACCACCAGCAATCCGCTGGATGTCGCCATCATGGGAGAGGGTTATTTCGCCGTGCGCAATGGCCAAAACCTGATGCTCACCCGCGCCGGCCGCTTCCAGGTCGATCGCAACGGCGTCCTCGCCACCGATTCGGGACACCCCGTTCTCAACGAGAAAATGGCCACCATCGCCCTTGCCCCCGGCGCTGTAAACATCGGCAAGGATGGGATCATCACTCAGGAAGGGAAAACGGTGGGGCGGCTGGGTGTCTTCTCGGTTCCCAATTCCAGGCTCCTGGCCAAACGCGGCGCCAACCTGATGAGCTATCCCGACATCGAGCGCTCGCTGAAACCTTCTGATGCGCAGTTACGCAGCGAAGCGCTGGAGCAGGCCAATTGCGAGCCCACCAGTGAATTGGCCGCCCTGATGGATTCCCAGCGGCAGCTCGAGGCCAACGCCAACATGATCCGCTATCAGGACCAGATGCTCAGCCGGCTCGTGAATGACGTCGCCAAGATCGGATAACGCACCATGGCAATCACAGCACTCAATTCAGCGGCGACGGGCTTGCGGGCGCTCTCCACTCGCATCGACGTCATCGCCAACAACCTGGCCAATGCCGAAACCACCGCCTTCAAGCGCAGCCGCATGAACTTTGAAGACCTGATGTACGTCACGCTCAAGGAACCCGGCTCCAACAACAACGCCAACGAGCCCTCTCCCGCCGGCACCTTCGTCGGCCTGGGCGTGAAAATCAGCAACACCCAGCTCGACCTCGAACAGGGTCCGCTGGAAAACACCAATCGTCCGCTCGACGTCGCCATCCAGGGCAACGGCTTCTTCCGCGTAAAGATCATGGACTCGGTCGGCGATGGCACCGGTTACACGCGCAATGGCAACTTCTTCCAGAACCGCGACGGGGACGTCGTGCTTGGCATGGGCGACGGCTACCGGTTGCTGCCCAAGATCAACATCCCCACCGATGCGCGCGAGGTCGGCATCAATCAGGAAGGGGTCATCGATTACATCCGCCCCGGCCAGAACACCCGCACCATCGCCGGACAGTTGAAGCTCACCAATTTCATCAACCCCCAGGGCCTCAAGCTGCTGGGCGGCAGCATTTATGTCCAGACTGAGGCTTCCGGCCCGCCCGTCGATAACAAACCGGGTGAAAATGGCGCGGGCACGGTTCTCCAGAGTTTCCTGGAAGGCAGCAACGTCGATCCCGTGAAGGAATTGGTCACGCTGATCAAGACGCAACGCAGCTTCGAGCTCAACAGCCAATCCATCCAGACCGCCGATCAGGCCCTCCAGACCATTGGCAACCTCAGAAGATTCTAAAACCGCCATGAGAAACACCAAGCCCGCTGATTTGCGAAAGATGATCCAGGGATTGATCATCCTCACCCTGCTGGCGTGGGCCACGCAGACGCTGGTGTCGCAATGGGGATTTGGCGATGAGGTGCAGGAAAAGTTCATCTCCGCCTCGCGACCGCTCACGCTCATCGATCTGAAAACCGAAGTAACCATTACCGGCAATGAGATCCGCCTGAATCAGATCGCGCGCTGGCCGGGGATCGGCGAGGATGCGATGGAGCAGACCGGGGATCTGATCGTGGCGCGATTTGAATCAGGAAAGCTCTCGCGAACCATTGATCTGGATGAGGTAAAAGCTCTGCTGGAAGGGGCGGGTGTGGGTCTCGCTTCCATCGATTTTTTGGGCGCACTGCGATGCGTCGTGACCCGATCCGCGCAGCCCGCGATCGAACGCGCGGCCGCGACGGCTGCTCCGACCACCCGACCCGTTGAAACTGTCGTTGAATCACCCGCGCTCGCCGCCCGTACCCTGCGGGAGATTCTCATCGCCGAAGTGGCCGAGCGATTTGCACTGCCGCCCGACTCGTTGCAGGTCCGCTTTTCCCCCCAGGATGAGAAGGTCTTGAATTTCACCGAGTCCAATTTCAAATTCGAGGTCGATCCCAGGCGGCAGAGAAACATCGGCGACATCACCTGGGATGTGGCCCTGGTCTCCGCCGCCGGTAAGCAAAAAGTCTCAATCTCCGCCTACGTCCGCGCCTGGCAGACCCAGATCGTCGCAATCAAACCGATCGTCGCCCGTCAGGTCATCGCCGAGGGGGATATCACCGAAAAGCGCATCCTGGTGGATCGCTTATCCGATGAAGGCACGCTGGCTCTCGATCAAATCCTCGGCCAGCAATCCGCCCGCGACATCTCTCCCGGCATCGCATTCACCGGCCGGATGATCGAAGCCGTGCAGCTGGCCAAGGTCGGCCAGCTCATCAGTGTCCTCGTCCAGCAGGGCCACGTGCAGCTCAAGTGGGTCGCCGAGGCCCGCGAAAGCGGCGCTTATGGCCAGGCCATTCGCGTCCGCAAGCCCGGCAGCCGCGATGAATTCAGCGTGCTCCTCACCGGCCCACAGCAGGGCAAGCTCGTCTCCGCCTCGCCATCAAACGTCGCAGTCCTTCCATGATTCTCAGAACAATTCTCCTCACCGTCATCTTCGCTCCCGTCGCACTGGCTCAGCGGATTCCCCCGCCCGCCACCATGCCGTCGCAGCCCGGCGTCGAGCGCCCCAGCCCGGCCGAGCTGATGCAGCTCAACGGCGGCTCGCTCCTCAAAGCCACGCTGGCCGCCGCCCCCGATGCCTCCAAGGCCAGGATCGCCTCGATCAGCTTCTTCTCCGTCCCCGAGCCCGAGCCCAAAATCATCAAGAAGCACGACCTGGTCACCATCATCATCCGCGAAGAAAGCGAAATGAGCACCGACGGCAAAAGCGATCTGAAAAAGAGCGCGGATCTCGATGCCAAACTCGATGAATGGGTAAAATTCAATTTCAAGAATTTCGCCCTCCAGGGCGGCGGCGCGGGAGCCGTCCCCCCGGCAGTGAAAATGAGCGGCGCACGCAATTTCAAAGGCGAAGCCAAGCTCGAGCGCACCGACAGCTTCCTGGCCCGAATCACCGCCGAGGTCGTGGACGTCAAACCCAACGGCACCTTCGCCATCCAGGCACGCAAATTCATCAAGAAGGATGAAGAGG
>JBGPEF010000111.1:0-12614 GCA_041482675.1 Tepidisphaeraceae bacterium
CTCGACGACCCGGAGCACCTGGAGAAGACCCGCGCCCTCGTCCTGGCCGAGCGCCCCCGGCTTCTCGCGGAACTGGCAAAGCGTGGGGCGCCGGCGCCGGCCTCGCAGTCCAATTTCATCCTCCCGCGTGTCGGCGAGCGGGCCGGGGCGATCAGGACAGCCCTCTTCAAGTCAGGCATCCTCGTGCGCGACGGCGCGGGCGTCGGCTTCCCCGGCCACCTCCGCATCTCCATCGGCACGCGCGAAGACAACGACCGACTCCTCGAAGTCTGGGACCGTGTCATTCGTTAGAACTGTGTGAACGTTTCCACGGCGGGGGGGGGGGGGGGGGGGGGGGGGGCCGCGGGGGGGGGCGAGGGGCGCGTTGGGTGTGGGCGTGCGGGCGTATGGGGGTGAGGTCGGAAAAACTGTCCCCGTCCCCGTTTCACTATGCCCGGTTTCACTATGGGCGTTTCTTTTTTTCGGAAATTGGACCTATCCCCTTTTTTAAGGGGATAGGTCCAATTATTGCCCTTTTTAATTGGACTTATCCCCTTTTTGGGAAGCCAAAAAAGAAGGGCAGGGCTTTCGCCCTGCCCGAAAAGCGTGCAGTGAAATTATTACGCCGCGGGCCGGACTGGCCGTCCCATTTCAACCAGGAACCGGTAGTGGGAGGCCAGTGCGCCCCAGAAGGTTTTGTGGGTGGCATAGCGGACGCCGAATTCGCGGCAGACTTCTTCGACGACCTTGGAGAGCTGCGCGTAATGCACGTGGCAGATGCGGCTGAAAAGGTGATGTTCGATCTGGAAATTCAGTCCGCCGAGGAACCAGCGGAGGACCGGGTTGGCGCGGGAGAAGTCGACGGTGGTTTGCACCTGGTGGATGGCCCATTCGTTGTCGATTTTTTCGCCGTTGGGGGGAGCGGGAACGGGGGTGGGGAAGTCGGCCTCTTCGACGCAATGGGCGAGTTGGAAGACGACGCTGAGGACCACGCCGCTGACAAAGGCTGCGATGGCGTAGACGGCGAGGACGGCCAGAACGGGATGGAAGAGCATGGGGATGACGAAGGCCATGGAGAAGAAGCAGACCTTGCCGCAGATGAAGACGGCCAGATCGCGGCCCTTGGGGCGGGGGATTTTGTGGCCGCCGATATGGCCGGTGGCGATGTTGTAGAAGTCATCAAAGAAGTGCCACTTGATGGCGAGGAAGCCGTAGAGCATCCAAAGGTAAATGCCCTGGACGCGATGAAACCAGTAGCGCGGTTGCCCGGGGGCGAGGCGGCCGAGGAATCCGACGGCGATGTCGTCATCGTGGCCGTTGATGTTGGTGTAGGTGTGATGGATGGAGTTGTGTTTCCAATCCCAGAGGTAGGAGCTGCCGCCGATGAGGTCGAGCGTGAGGGACATCATCTTGTTGACCCACTTGCGCTCGGAGTAGGCCTTGTGGCCGCCGTCGTGTTGAATGTTGAAGCCGATGGCGGCGATGGCGATGCCCAGGACCACGGCCAGGGGAACGACCAGCCACCAGGTGTGCACGAAGAACATGAGCGTGACGTATGCACCGACGAACCAGGCGAAAATGCTGGCGGTTTTGAAATACATCGCCGGATTGTCGCGGCGTTTTCGGCCGGTCTGCTCGAAATAGGCGTCGACGCGATGCCGCAGCTCGCGGATGAAGCGGTCGCTCTTGCTGAATTTAATCCTGGGGAGTTCGTGCGGATCGGCCGCGGGGCTGGCGGCGGCTGGATCGGCCGTTGGTGCGGATGGGGGGGCGGACGCGGGGGCGGGCGGAAGTTGGTCGATCGAATCGGCGATGAATGCCACTTTTTTTATCTCCTAATCTCAGCCATCGGTGGTTGGACCACGAGGCTGAGGAGTCAAGTCAGGATTTTCGGCCCCCATCAATTGCCTCAAATTACTTCATCGGCTGTAAGCGGGTGCAACACCTCATAAATAGGGGGGTTAAGTCGATAACTTGTGCCACGCTACGAGTGATACGAGTTTGACGTCGCCATGAGCCATCACGCAAGGCTTAAAATCGGCAGAATCAGGCGGAAGTCTTGCGGGCGGCCAAAACAAAAAGCGATTCGGCGGCTCGAAGCTGGGCGGCGGTGGAGTTGGTGGGAAGCGTGAGCTTCAGGGCCTTGCGGTTCCAGCCCAGCATGTGGCGGAAGTAATCGGGGGCTTCGACGGTGTTGGCCGAGGTCAATCTTTCGATGCGGAGGAAAGCGCCTGCCTGCTCGGCAATTTCGAAGAGGCTGGCCTCCCCGTCGGTCTTGGCCCGGCGGCGGAAAATGCCGGCGGTGATGGCGGCATCGAGGGCGTCGGTTAGATAGACGGTGACATTTCCATCGCAAAGATCCTCGAGGGCGAAGACCTGCACGCGATATTTGCCGTCGGCGTTGAAGAACTGGATGGCCCGCTGGCCGGTGGTGCGGACGGCCTGGGGGGCGAGGCCCGCGAGGGTGGTCGCCAGTTTTTTGAACACCTTGGCATGGTCGGTCGTCGGCTCGGCATCGCAGGTGGTCAGATGGCGCTCGATATTAAGGCGATCGCGGGCGCTGAGGGCGGCCAGAAACGATTCGAAATCAGGCTTGACGAGTTTGGCGTTTTCGGTCGGCTTTGCAGGCACGCTGGCGACAGTTCGTTCGGGCATGGTGACTTCGTCTTTCTTGGCAAAAGCTCGCGAGGTCGGCGGACATCTTTCAGCCGGCCGATCCGCAGCCCCGGCACTGTTCGCGGCTTGTTCCGAAGGGGCGACAAGGGGTGAACCAGCGGGAACGTGCGAGGCCGTTGCTTTCGGACAGATCATTATACGCCAAATGGGGTGCAGGTTCAATGAAGGCCGCTATTTGCGTCAAGCCGGCGCCCCCGGCGCCCGCCGCATCAACGCCGCGCCAACAGTTGATCTTCGGCCATTAAAGAAACAACCCTGATGAGAATCAGGGTTTTTCCGGATCAAATTGAGATAAAAAAGCGAGGGCGATGGGGCTCGAACCCACAACCTTCGGATCGACAGTCCGATGCTCTAACCAATTGAGCTACGCCCCCGTCGCTTCTGGCGTAAATTTACGCGGGCCGGCGGGGATGTCAAGTTGGGATCTTGGATCATCGCCGCCCACGCGTCAACGATCACAATGCAGCTTGTCATTTTCGCAGAAGGCGAGAAGATGTACTTCATTCGTTGTGGTAGGGTTTCATAGCAGGCACAAACAGGAAACCAGTGATCGCAGCGCCTAGTAATTCGATCAATATCAAGCAGCTTGGTGCATATTACACCCACCCGCAGATAGCCGACTTCCTTGTTGGGTGGGCAGTTCGGTCGAAAAACGATCGCGTTATCGATCCTAGCTTTGGTGGGGGCGTGTTTTTGCGTGCCGCAGCTGAACGGATTCGCGCACTGCGTGGCGATCCGTCATCCAGCGTCTACGGAATTGAACTCGATCGAACGACTTTCCAAGCAACTGCCCAGGCGACTGCAACACATGTTTTTCGCGAGAACCTGCGGCAAGACGACTTTTTTAGCAGCGCATCGGCACTTCAAGGAGTTTTTCATGCCGTCGTTGGAAACCCGCCTTTCATACGATATCAGCAGTTTGCCGGTGAAGCGCGCGAGCGAGCAATCGCATTGATGCGCGCTCACAATGTTCATTTGAGTGAGCTGGCAAGTTCTTGGGCTTCATTCGTAATCGGGGCATCGCTCTTGGTTCGACCGAACGGTCGCCTGGCGATGGTTGTACCAATGGAACTTTGCCATGCGACTTACGGACTATCCGTGCTGAAGTATTTGTCTCGTTCCTTTGGCTCGCTTCAGTTCTTGTCTTTCGAAAAGCCGCTTTTTCCAGAACTAAATCAGGACACCCTCCTCCTTCTCGCGGATGCGCGAGGGGGCTCCGCAGATGAAATCCGATGGCGTCACTTTCGAAATCCAGAGTGCCTTCATTCGCTTACGCCAGCGCGGCCCCTTATCCCCCGCACTCGAATTCTCGACGCCAATTCAATCTGTGAAGGTGAAGAGAGATTGATTGCCCAGTTTTTGCCACGGCGAGCCAAAGATCTCTATGCCGAACTGCGCCGGCTGAAGTCTGTGGTCGCCCTTGGCAGTATCGCAGAAGTCGGAATAGGTTACGTAACCGGTGGCAATGACTTTTTTCATCTCTCAGCAACAGCTTTGAAACAATGGGATGTACCACCTTCGTTATTGCGCCACGCCGTATGCCGGGGTCGTGCATTGTCGGGGCTTCGCTTCACCGCCAGTGATTGGTCGCGAGCCTACATTGCTGGTGATGCCGCACATTTGCTTGAGCTGCCATGCACAGGTTCTATCCCTGCAAGCGTAATGCGATATTTAAGATTCGGAGAATCAAACGGCGTGCATCTCGGCTACAAATGTCGCTCTCGCACCCCGTGGTACCACGTCCCACATGTTTACAAAGCAGATGGATTTCTAACCTACATGAGCGGGATATCGCCTCGGTTAGTCGCGAACGACGCGGATTCAGTCGCTCCCAACACACTTCACATAGTGCGCATGAGAGATACATCTCTCCTGGACGCTCACAGGCTTGCTGCGACCTGGCAGACTTCGTTGACGCAATTGAGCGCCGAAGTCGAAGGGCACGCGATGGGTGGAGGTCTGCTGAAGCTTGAACCGAGGGAAGCGGCCCGCGTTTTGATCGCAACTCCCCCGATCGATGATGATCTGTTGATGACTCTGGACCCTCTGATCAGAAATGGACAGAACCTGGAGGTGCAGGCCAGCGTCGATCGCGCGGTGCTACGAAATGGCCTTGGGTTGTCGGAGCGGGACTGCCGCACCCTTCGTGAGGCGATAAAAGTGCTTCGGTCTCGTCGATTGGAACGGGGTAAATGACATGGGCTTGCTCGAGGCAGTGATCGCGGCCGGACAATATCCTTCGCACGACGCGACACAGGCTTCGAAAAAGAGTTATTCTGAATTGCTTTCAAAGCATCTCGCACCATAGGTCGCAGATGGTCTGCGGCTGGTTTGCTTTCCGAGGTTGCGGCCCGAGCGCGGCGGCCCCGGCGAACGAGCTTTCCAGGGAGGCCTCGGCCCCAAAAAAGTGGATGTTACTTATTCGGACGAGCAACATGGCCTCCTCTTGGCGATTTCCATCAAAACCATCACGGTTCCGCCTTTCGGGAAGAATCTGAAAAACCGTTTTTCTGACCTGTGCACGGAAGCAATTACACTTCACATGCGCTTCCCATATTCAATCGTCTGCGCCCTGTTTGCATTTCCACTTGCGGCAGATCAAGACCTCACGCCCGGACGAAGGATGCCAACATTTCGTCGAGCAATGAAATTGCTGGCCACAATTAGTGGGCGTGCCAATTACACCGATCCGGGCGAGAAGTTCGAGAGCATTGCCATGATGCTTTTTCAGCCGATGACCCAGAATGGTCCATCGCCAATTGTGAAGCTGTTCGACGCACGCACCGAACGCGAAATGACTGAACAAGAGTATTTTGCAGAGCTCTTAGAGACCTTCAACCGTCGCAACCCACATGTAGCTATCGAAGAAGGCCTCGATCCCTTGGACGCGGATGAATAGAAGCATCAACCGCACCCTCACCAACCTCCACAACGAGTGCCCACCTGGCTCAAAGTCGCCCCCGCTGCTCCACCCCCCTGAATCCTCCCCGCCCTCCCTTGCGTCAAAATCTCAGAATATTTAGAGTTTTTACCAAACAAATCCCAATCAAAGACGTATACAATCAGCGAGGAACCGTAGGGTGGGGCTCGCCCCACCACATTGAAAGGGGGTCGTCATGCACTCGTTTCACCCACCCATCCGTACCCCCGCCCCCTCCGCGCGCCTTCGATCCTCCACCTTCCATTCTCGATCTTCATTTCCCATCCCGGACCCGCTTCCCCTCCCAAGGAACCTTTCAGGAACCGAAAAGTACCGATTGGGTACCGGAAAGTACCGGTTTTCCCCCGGTTTTTTCTCATTTTCTTGCACCCACCATTCCATAACCCTCGCCCCAAACCCATTTTCCAAAATACCGGTTCCGCCAGCCCCTCGAAACATTTTTTTCCTCTCCCGCGACTCTCTCCATAACAAAACGAACTCAATCCGCCCGTTCAATCTGCGTTCATCTGCGCTGATCTGCGGCTCCAGCACCCAGTGCAAAACAAAGCCAATCAAACCCACCGAACGAAGCCAAAAACCTCTCCATCGCTCCAAAAACGCCATTCCTGCCTTCTCCCCCTCGAAAATTTTTGACGGAACAAACCCAAACCCGCCCCAGCCAGCCCATTCCCATCCCGCCAACCTCCCGCGCCTGGCGCAAGCCCCCGGCCGGGCCGGAACTTCCAACCCCCATCGATATAATCGCCCCCATGATTCTGGCAGGGATTGATGAGGCAGGCTACGGGCCGGTGTTGGGGCCGCTGGTGGTGGGATGTTGTGTATTTGAGCTGGAGTGCGAGGGGGCGGAGAAGCTGCCGTGCCTGTGGAAGCGGCTGCGGCGGGTGGCGGGGAAGAATCGCGATAAACGCGGCAAGCGGATTCATATTAACGACAGCAAGAGGGTCTATTCGCCGGGAACCGGGCTGAAGGAACTGGAGAAGTCGGTGCTGGCGCTTCTGGCGGCCAGCGGGGCGTGGTGTGACGATTTGCCGGCCATGCTGGCCCGGCTGGCGGGAAAAGTGGAGGTGGAGAAATACCGCTGGTATGGCCGGGCGGCCGAGGAACGGTTTCCGATCGAGCAGGAGGGGATGTCGGTAAAGCTGCTGGCCAATGCGCTGCGAGAGGAGATGGAGCGGACCCAGACGCGGTGCGTGTACATGGGGGCGCGGGTGATCCTGGAGCGGCGGCTCAATGAGATGCTGGAGCAGACGCGAAATAAGAGTAGTGTTTTGTTCTCGGTGTCGGCCGAGCATCTGGATTTTCTGTTGCGGAATTTCGGCCAGCGCGGGCTGGTGATTTTCTGCGATCGCCAGGGCGGCCGGGAGCATTATGGGCATCTGCTGCGGCTGATGTTTGACCAGTGGGCCCTGGAGGTGATCCGCGAGAGTGAGGGGCACAGCGAATACCGGCTGCATCGCTGCGGGCACGTGGTGAGGCTGATCTTCAAGGAGAAGGCCGAAGCGCAGTGCATGTCGGTGGCGGTGGCGTCGATGATCAGCAAATATGTTCGCGAGGCGCTGATGCGGCGGTTCAATGCGTGGTGGAAGACGGTGCTGCCGGAACTTGCCCCGACGGCGGGCTATCACACGGATGGGATGCGGTTTTTAAAGGATGTCCAGGCCAAGCGGGTGGAGCTGGGGATTGGGGATATGGAGTTGGTGAGGATGAGATAAAAAAAGGGGAGGGGGGACATGAACGATAAAGCGAAATCATTCAGTTCGGTCTACGAAGAACGAGCTCAGGCCGCGCGTCCCACGAACCGAGTTGGTGCGGATGAAATAAATTCAGAAGCAAGACTGGCTCAAGCGATCTTCGATTCTCTTTCGCAGCAGCTTGAAAAACTCATCCCCATCCATGAAATCTCCTCGCTCAGCTTCTTCAACGCCACGTTGGAGTTTCTCCCGGAGGCGTCGCTTTGCTTCTTCCGGTCGCTCCAACTGGTGGAGCACATAGAGCGCCTCCCGCACCACCTCGCACTCCGCGAAATACTTCCCTTCGGCCACCAGACTTTTAATGAAGTCGTCCAGTTCTGGAGGAATGAGCACGCAAATTGTACGGGCTTGGCTCATGGTCACATTCTCTACGTGTTCGCATTGTTGTCAAAGGATGACTTACGTGCGCGAAAAAAAAGCCCGCCGGAGCGGGCTCAATTTTCAGGGTTAAGGTCGGTGCTAAAGCTGCGCACCGGCCAGTTCGAGCCGCATCAGGAGCAGGGCGGCGGAAAGCTGGGCGTCGACGGTCAGGGGGTCTTTGTTCTTCTTGGTGACGGCGACGGCTTCCTCGACCTTTTCGGTCTTCTCGGGAAGCGCCTCGCCCTTGGCCGGGGCGGCGTCGCGGAGGATGTCGAACTCCTGGCGCGCGCCCATGGCGGCGCGCATCTGGTCGGGAGTCATCTCGACCTGGACGTCGGGATCGACGCCCCACTCCTTGGAGTTTTCCTCGCGGTGGATGCACTTGCCGTTGGGGAGGTAATAGTGGCTGGTGGTCAGTTTGAGAACGGCCTGCTGCTGGCCCTGGCCGAGGGGATAGAGCATCTGCACGCTGCCCTTGCCGAAGGTGCGCTCACCGACGATCAGGGCGCGATGGTGATCCTTGAGAGCGCCGGAGACGATCTCGCTGGCGCTGGCGGAATACTGATTGACCAGCACGATGATCGGCGTGCTGACCTCATCGCGGTTGCGATGGGCGTTGGTCACGGTGGGCTGATTCGGCGAATCGGGCCGATCGGGGCGGGTGCTGACGATCGTGCCGTCGGTGATGAACTTGTCCACGACGTCGGTGGCGCTGTTGAGCAG
Source organism: Tepidisphaeraceae bacterium (assembly GCA_041482675.1). Taxonomy (GTDB): domain Bacteria; phylum Planctomycetota; class Phycisphaerae; order Tepidisphaerales; family Tepidisphaeraceae; genus JBGPEF01. Next base: position 8,431 of record JBGPEF010000111.1, read on the forward strand.
GCCGCCGGGGTTGTAGCGCAGATCGAGGAGGATGCCGCGTGCGCCGGCGCGGGACATGTCGCTGATGGCGCGGGCCAGGTCATCGCTGGTGGTCTTGGTGAAATTGGTGAGGCGGATGTAGCCGATCTTGTTGTCGGGATCGATGAAGTAATCCCAGCCGCCGCCGGGGCGGTGGATCCAGCCCTTGATGCTGGCGACCTTGATGGTGTCGCGGATGAGCGTGTAATCCTTGATGACACCCTTGGTGTCCTTGATGGTCAGCTTCACGGGAGTGCCCGGGGGGCCGGTGATCTGTTTCACAGCCTGGTTGAGGCTGATCCACTTGGCGGCCTTGCCTTCGATGTGGGTGATGATCCACTCGGGCTTGATGCCGGCCTTGTAGGCGGGGCTGTCTTCAAGCGGACTGACGACTTTCAGATTCCCGGTTTCATCCGTCTGAATCTGAATGCCGACGCCGGAGAATTCGCCCTTGGTGGTCTTCTGGAATTCCTCCCAGTCGCTGGGCCAGATGATGTTGGAGAACGGGTCGAGGGCGGCGAATGCGCCGTCGGCGAATTCGCTGACCAGGACTTCCTCGGGCAGGTCGATGGTCTTGTCGTTGAGATCGCGCAACTCGTGGAGGAGGTCGCGGACATCGCCCTCATCCTTGAACGAGTCGGCTTTTTCGGCCTTGGCGATTCTGCCATCAATGTAGCCGAGCATCTGGCTGCGCTTGTTGGTGTCTTTGAGGCCGGGGAAGGCTTTTTCCAGGGCCGGTGTGGTGAGGACGATGCGCAGGCCGCCGAGGCCGCCGAGCATGGTCTTCTGATAGTTCACATCGCGATAGTAATTGGCGCGGGCGTTGAAGAGGGCGTTCTCGAGCATGTCCATGTGGACATCGCGGAGGGTTTCGTGCCAGTCGATGCGGTTGGCGTTCTCGGCCTCTTCATCGACGGCCGGCCTGGTGGTTGGCTGGGTGGCGGGCTTGAGGAGCAGTTCAACTTCCTCGCGCTCCTTGCCATCGACATCCTGAATCTTCTTCAGCTCGGCGGGAACATAGAGGGCGAGCAGGCGAATGCGGCGGGTGCAGGTTTTGAGATGTTCCTTCCACTCGACGCTGTCGGACTCGATGGTGGAGAGCTGCGAATAAAGCCGCAGCGCCTTGAGCCACTGCTCGTTTTGCTCATATTCCCCGGCCACTTTCTTGGCATCGGTCAGCAGCTTCTCGGCCCAGGGCTCTTTGCGGAAGGCTTCCTTGTCGTCGGCGAGCAGATAAGCGCCGGCGGCAACTTCCATGGCGTAGGGCAGCTTGCTCTTGTCCTGAAGGAGGTGGACATCCTTGACGGCCTTGTCATATTCCTTGTGGCGCTCGGTTTTGAAGACCTGGCGCTGCGCCTCGAACTGGCGGGTCCAGTCGGCCATCTTCATGGTGACCGGGTCCTTGGTGATCTCGGCCGCCTGGGCGAGATAGTCGTTGGTGAGCTCGAACTTTCCGGCCTTGAGGGCCTGGAAGGCTTTGCTCTTGAGCAGGTCGGCCTCGGCCAGTTTTTCGGGAAGCGGCTGGACGGCCGACGCGTTTGGCGCGGGGGGGGCATCGGCGAAGAGGCGGGTGCCGATAAAAGAGCAGGTGGCGATGGAAAGAAGAAGAATGAGAGTGCTAAGTCGCTTGATCTTCATAGGTTGTCTCTACTGAAACGACGCATCCCACGGTGGTTACACGACCTTCAACGGGGATTCTACCATATCTTACGTCAGGGACGGGGCAAAGTTACAACCCTCGCGAAAAATGCATCGTCTGGAGTCAAAAAGAAGAGGGGCGAGGTAGACCTCGCCCCTACAGGTTGCGCACGTTGGCCTGGATCAGCCGCGGGGGGCTTGGGGGACGTTGATCTGGTAGACCTTGGCGCCGTCGCGGATGGTGCAGCCTTCGGGGAGGGCGAGGAAGCGGCGGAGATTCGAGTTGTTTTTGGCGAGTTCGAAGTACTTGTCGCTGAACTGCTCGATTTGCTCGGCCTTCTTTTCGTCATCGGGAGTCACCGAGGGATCGACCCAGCGGTTGTTGCGGCGGAAGAGGGCTTTGTTGCCGACGACCTGGCAGCCATACTCGACGTGGTAGACGCCTTTGGCATCGTTCCAGCCCTGAGTGCCGCCGAGGGTGAAACGCTGCTCCTGCAAATCCTTTTTGGCGAGGCGAAGCTGGACGGCGGCTTCGCCGCTGACGGACTTGGCCAGGCCTTCTTCCTTTTCGAAAAGCTCGTCGTGCAGACGCACGGCATTGGTGGCGGGGGCATTGAGATTGGTGCGCTCGTCGGCGAGGAAGGCGGTGTAGGGGGTGAGGATGCCGTGCTTGGTGCTGAGGCGCACCAGCTCGTCGAGGAGTTCCTGGTTTTTACCCTTGAGGTCCAGCTCGTTGATGATGTCGCCGACGCGACGGGTGGCCCAGAGCTTTTCGACGAAGGAGTAGGTCTCATCGCCATTGGCATTGGCGGCCGCAAGCGTGGCGGGGAATTCGAAGGTCTGGGCCTGGTCGCCGATGCGGCCGCTGAGATGGATGGTGGTGGGGCCGGCGGTGCGGTAGCGGCCGACGGCGATGATCTGGCCGCCGGCGAAGAGGTCGGGGAGGATTTGGGGGTAGAGGCGATTGACGTCGATGTTGGCGAGGGCGAGGTGAATGTCGGTCATGACGGGGGCGGTCATTCGGCCGTAGAACTTGGCGACGGAGGCTTCGATGTCCTGGTTGGGTTTCACGTATTCGCTGGTGCCGGAGTTTTCGGTGGAGAGGCGATCGAGGAGGCGGGCGTTGACGTCAAAGCCCACGCCGAAGGCGAAGAGACGGAGGTGGGACTTGTTGGCAGCGCGGGCGTTTTCGGCGATGGCGGCTTCGCGCTTTTCGCCGGCGGTGGGGAGGCCGTCGGTGAGGAAGATGAGGTAGGAGGGGCGGCCGGTTTCGGCGATGAGGGAGAAGGCGCGCTTGAGCGCGCCGTCGATGTTGGTGGAGCCGCCGTCGTGGATGGAATCGATGAAGCGGAGGGCTTCAGCGCGGGTCTGGTCGTCGCATTTCTGAAGCTCGGGTTTGAAAGTTTCGACTTTGTCGTCGTAGGCGATGATGTTGAAGGTGTCGCCGTCGCGGAGATTGTTCAGCACGAACTTGAGGGCGTTGCGGGCCTGCTCGATCTTCTTGCCGGCCATGCTGCCGGATTTGTCGAGGCAGAAGATGACGGTCTTGGCGGTGATCTTGTCGGTGGAGGCTTTGACTTCGGGGGCGGCGAGGAGGAGGAAATAACCATCTTCCTTGTCGTTGGGCTTGTAACTGATCACGGTTGCGCCGACGGGTTTTTCGGAGAGGGTCCAGAGGATGCGGAAGTCGTCGGCGGGTTCGATGTTGTCCTGGGAGAAGCGGACGATGGCCGAATTGTCGGTGGGGCGGTCGATGGCGGCGGAATAGTTGGGGCTGAAGACGGATTTGATTCGGCCGGGGCTTTCGAGGCGCATGGTGAGCTCGAGTTTTTCGATGGGCTTGCCGGAGAGCTTGCCGGGGGCGAGGGGGAAGAGGAATTCGGTCAGGTCATGATCGCGGCGGCAGAGCATGGTGTAACGGAGAGTGACTTTTCGCTCAGCGCCGGGAGGAAGGGGGAAGACCTGGGTCTGGAGCGCGCCGTAACCGACGTATTCGAGGAGGGCGGGGTCTTTTTTGCTGCGGACGATGCTTTCATAGATGCGGTCGGCTTCGTCCTTGGGATAAAGCTTGGCGGGGAATTCCTTGCCATCAACGAGGAGTGTGAATTGGCTGATGATGGCGTCGGGGGGGATGGGGAAGAGGTAGGAGACGTTCAATTGTGCGCTGGAGGAGTTGTGGAAGACCTGGGAGAGTTGGACTTCGGCCACCTGGTCTTTGATGGTGGCGTCGATGGTGACGTTTTTGATGTTGTAGGAGCCGGAAACTCGCATTCGCTCCTCGGGGATCATGATTCCCTGGGCGAAGGCGAGAGCGGGCGAGAGCAGGACGATAAGGGCGGCGACGAATTGAGAAATCAGTTTCATAAGGATCTCCGTTTGTGGCTTAGATGGAGGAGGGGGGAAAAGGTTTCAGGGTGTTACAAAGCGGTTACGCGGGGGAGGAAATGACGAATGACGAATGACCAATGACGAAAGAATGTCGAATGACGAATGACGAAAGACCCCTCACCCTGACCCTCTCCCCCGAG
>JBGPEF010000112.1:0-12586 GCA_041482675.1 Tepidisphaeraceae bacterium
CCGGAAGCGCGCAAGGCGGCGCTCGCGCAGCTCGATCGATTCAAAGAGAATGAAGCCATCCTGGACCAGGCGCAGGATGCCATCGTGGCCAGGCTGGATGACAAGCAATTTGTGGCGGGATTTGGATCCAACGGTGGCGAAGAGTTCCTGAGTCATCTCAACATCGGCGAGAGCCTGTTCCACAAGGGCGGCGCGGACTGGGAGAAGTGGGACAAGGCGATGAGCAGCAATCTGAACAACATCCAGAACGCCGATGGGAGCTGGAGCGGGCATCATTGCATCACCGGCCGGACTTTCTGCACGGCGGCCGCGCTGAATGTGCTCACCATCGATCGCTCGCCAATTCCGGCGGTGGCCAAGGCTGACCTGAAGAAGTAATCTGTCTGCGCCACATCCTGCGTCTCCACTCTGGCTGATTGGCGGCCGGAGGGGGACGCGGATGATTTTGCGTCGACGATGATTTTGAAGCGATTCAATGCGATTCTGTTGGTGTGGCTTCTGCTTGGCGGATGCCATCCCAATCGCTCGCTGCCAACGACTCCCCAGCCCTATCCTGCGCCGACGGAGCTGACCAAGAAGATCAATTCGTCGCTTAAGTCAGCCTCGCGTTTTCTGATGCAGCATCAATCGCCGGATGGGGCGTGGCGATCGGAGACGTATGGGTTTTTGAAAGATGGGGCATCGCTGACGCCGCACGTGGCGGTGGTTTTGGACGAGCTTCCGGAGGCCAGGTTTCAGACGACGGCCGCCGTCGAAAATGCAAGAAAATTCCTTCGCTCGGTGGGGCGGGAAAACCTGATTTACCCGGTTTATTCGGCCGCCGACATCAGCAAACTTTTTCCGCTCGAGCCGGAGATTCGCTCGGCCTGGCTGGATGTTTTGAACCGGCATCAGCTCACCGAATCACTCGATTGGCGTCTGAGCGACGCGGAATACGGCGGCTGGAGCTACGCCATCAATCCGCCGCGGCGGCCGGCGGATCTGAAGAACCGCGGGCCGTGGGATTGGTCCAATCTGTCGGCCACGGCGGCGGCGATGGCAGCGCTGCGCCAGGCGGGGATGAGCGACGCCGACCCCGCTATTTCCCCCGCGCTGCTCTTTGCCGAACGGTGCCAGAATTTGCCGCCGGAGGGGTATCAGGGGGAGGAAAAATTCGATGATGGGGGTTTCTTTTTTTCACCCGCGGAGCCAATTCGCAACAAGGCGGGAGCGGCCGGCGCGGATCGATACGGGCCGCGATTCAATTCCTATGGCAGCGCCACCGTCGATGGGATTTTGCTTCTAACTGACTGCGGATTGCCCGCGGATCATCCACGTATTGAAGCCGCGCGTGCATGGCTCGCGAAGCGATTTGATGTCGAGCACAATCCCGGAAACTTCGTCGCCGCCAACGAAGATCTGCGCGATGCGACCTATTTTTATTACTGCCGTGGCCTGGCGAGAGTCATGCAGCAACTGGGTTGGCGGCAGTGGCAGAAGGATAAACAGTCCATTGACGGCGCATCAGCGCTGATTGAGGCGCTCCTCAAACGGCAGCGGCCGGATGGGTCATGGGTAAATTCGTTTACGGACGGACGCGAGGATGACCCACTCGTGGCCACGCCCATGGCGGCCCAAGCTCTGCTGATCTGCATGCAGGTCATCAATTCACCGGCCCGTCCGGCAACCACGCCGACCACCAATCCCATCGCCGCCATTCTCAAACCGGCCACCGCGATGGTATTCTCAGCAAATGCCGTCGGGAATTGGCCTGATTTTGGCGCTCCTGATCCTGCCTGGATTGGTGCTGATCATCGCCGTTGTGGCGGCCGTGATTTTCCGTTCCTCCAAATCAGAAAGTTCCGCAGCGCAGCCACAAGACGACGGCCCCGGCCGCTATCGCATCGCCGGATCAGGCGGCGACGGCCAGGAGATCTCGACGATCATCGAAGCCCAAAGCTGGGCCGACGCCTGCCGCCAGGCCGAGGATCGGGGGATTGAGGTGACCGTGGTGCAGCGGCTCATTGGGTGATTTCACTTCGACATAGGGCGCCCAACGATTCAAACCGACAATCGCATTGCGGCTCAGGCCACCAGGCCCATCATCAATCGACCGATATGCTCCACGCGCGTATTGGGGAAGTCGGTCATCGCCAACCTGCCGCGAAAGAGCACCCCGACGCGGTCGCTGAGCTTGAAAACTTCATCGAGCTCACTGCTGATGAGCAGAATTCCCGCCCCGCGGCCGCGGTGGGCGAGCAATTGATCGTGAACGAAGCGAGTGGCGGCGATATCCAGGCCGCGCGTGGGGTTCATGGCGATGATGAGTTTGGGATTCGCCAGCCCCAGCTCGCGGGCCAGCACAACTTTTTGTTGATTCCCGCCGCTGAGTGTGGAAATGAGGGTTTCGATGGAGTTGGTGCGAATGTCAAATTCTTCAACCAGCGCCGCGGCCGATTCCCGGATGTGACCCCAGCGCATGATTCCGCCCCGCGAAAACGGCGCTGAGTGGTGATGTTTGAGCACCAGGTTCTCGGCGATTCCCATCGAACCGACCAAACCTTCGCGCTTCCGATCATTGGGGATGTGGGCCAAACCGAGTTGGAAGCGATCGCTGGAATCGAGCGAGGAAATATCGCGCTCGCACAGGAAGATTTGACCTTGATCCAGTGGGCGAAGACCAATGACCGCCTCGGCAAATTCCTGCTGGCCATTCCCATCGACGCCGGCGATGCCGACAATTTCATTGCGAATTTCGAGCGAGATCGAGCTCAGGCCGGGCGCAGAGATGTTGACCAGGCGCAACACCGTGCCATCCATCGCCACCCCTGCACTTTTTTGGAATGGTTCGTCGCGGAACTCCGCCCCAACCATGATCGATGCCAGCTCTGATTCGGTCGCTTTCGCGGCCGATCCTTCCCACACCACCCGACCGGCGCGGAGCACTGTCAGCTCGTCGCAAATGCTCAGCACCTCGCGCAGCTTATGGCTGATGAACACGATGCTTTTGCCCTGCTCCCGCAAACGGCGAATCGCGACAAACAGTTGCTCCGTCTCCTGCGGCGTGAGCACGGCCGTCGGCTCATCGAGGATCAGCAGATTCACCTCGCGCCACAGTGCCTTGAGGATTTCCACGCGTTGCTGCTGTCCGACCGACAACTCCTCGACGCGCGCTGATGGATCGATCTCAAGATTCAAATCTTTCGCGAGTGTTTCCAGCCGCCGCGCCGCCGATGTCCGATCGAGCATCATCCCCTCGCACTGATCCCCCAGCAGCACGTTATCCAGCACGCTCAGCGCGCCGGCCAGATTGAAATGCTGGTGAACCATGCCGATGCCATTGGCAATCGCATCACGCGGCGAGCGGATCTCAACCGGCCGGCCGTCAACACGGATTTCACCGCCACCGGCCTGCACCATTCCGTACAGAATGTTCATCAGCGTGGATTTGCCAGCGCCATTTTCGCCCAGCAGCCCGTGGACGGCGCCGGCCGCGATGGTCAGTGAAACATCATTGACGGCGGTGACGTCTCCAAAATCCTTGGTGATGTGTCGCAATTCAATGGTGGGCATGACGGATAAGGTGAGTCGAGTCGGGTTCTGACATGATCTGCGTGGCGGCCGCAAGATGATCCGCCCAGAATTGCTCGAAGCTTCGCTCCAGCGAAAAACGCGATGCCCGCTGCGCCGCCGTACGCGACATTCGCAAACGCCCCGGTTCATCATCGAGCAATTGCTCAATCGCGGCCACCCATGCTTTCGCGTCGTTCCCAGGCAACACGCGCCCGGTGACCCCATCCTCCATCATCTCCTGCGGCCCGCCCTCATCGCTCACCAGCACCGGCAGCCCGCACGCCTGCGCCTCCAGCACCACCTGGCCCAACGTGTCCGTGCGCGAAGGGAAAAGCAGCAGGTCGGCGCTGCGATAGAGCTCGATGAGTTCTTCATCGCCGCGCATCCCCAGAAAATGCGCGGGCAGGGCCGAGAGTTCCTGCTCCATCTGGAGTCGATAAGGGCCATCCCCGACGATGACCAACGCGACATCGCGACGCCGTTCACATACTTCACCGAAGGCTTTGATGAGCATCGGCAAATTCTTCTCAACACTCACCCGGCCCACATAGAGCAGCCGCCGAGCCTGGCTCACTCCATGCGATCTCCAAAACGAATCATCCTTCGCACCCGGGTTGAATTTGCCGGCATCAACCGCGGGATAAATCAAACCCAATTTGCCCGATCCGATTCCAATTTCAGTCAAAGATGCCCGATAAGTTTTGCTTCGCGCCAGCACGCGATCCATCCGGCCGTAGAACCACTGCATGTATTGCAAAACCCCCCGCGCCACGCGGGCATCGCCGCTCAATTGTTCGCAATACGCCGGAAAATCAGTGTGATATGTCGCCACCAGCGGCGCACGCAACATCCGCGCCACCAGCCATCCGCACAGGCCCATCGGGCCCGGCGTGCTGATGTGAATGACATCGAATTGCTCCTGCTCGGCGCGCTTCAGCACATCCAGCAGCGGCGGAACGTGAAGGCGGATCTGTGAATAGCACGGCAGCGGATATGACCCAAGGGGAACGAAGTTGATGCGCTTTTCGACTTGTTGAGCCGGCTGCGGCGAACAGGTCATGATGGTCAGATTCCGCCCATGCCGCCGCGCCTGCGCGGACATATCGCGGAGAAATCGGCACACGCCGTTGACCTCATCAAACGTGTCGGTGAACAGACCCACCTTCAACGACTCACCAATCGGCGCACGCGGCTCACCGGTCAATTCCCGCAACAGTCGCCGCTCCTTGTTCTGATGAAACATCGAGAAGTAATACGGGAGCAGGATGAATTGCTGCGCCAGTGCCGCGGAAATCGAATCGAACAGCCCATGAAAACTGGCCCGATCGATGGCGCTGGAAATACCCTCGGCGATCTGCGTGCTGATCTCGCGGTTCATCTCCGACACCAGCGAAAATATTTCTTCATGTTCGCCAAGCGGCGGCAGACCGTTCTTCAGCGCAGCCAGGAGCGATGGATGATTGGGAAAATGCCGCCTTGCGGCCGCGGCAAATAGCTCGCCGATCGCCGGAGCATCGCGGGCGCTCCTTCGCCGTTTAAATGGCCATAACGCCGAGATCGCCCTGGTCATTTTCGCCGTCAAACCAACCGTTATTTTCTCCCCCACCATCGCCTGCACCATCAGCGCTGGACCATTCAATTTGATCCCCGGCTTCACCACCTCCCGCCCGTAATAGCGCACCGCAACACTGTAAAACGTATGCGCAAGCTTGAGAGCCGATCCGGCCTCCCCGCCCGGACGGCATCGCCCGCTCTTCAGACACCGAAGAACTTCCTCGACCGAATTGGCCTCGCTCCCAAATTCCGTCCACGTCCTCCCCACATTCAGCAGCCCATGATCATCGCTCCCCCCCGTGCGCGATTTGCTCCACGGCTCCGCCCAGCGCGGCCGCAGTCGATGCTTCTCCGCCAATCGCGCAATCTGCCGCTCATCCAGTTGATCCAGCAACGGCTCAAACGCCTCGCGATGCAGCGGGCTGTGAGCCCCATTGAGACATTCAAACCCCTTGAACAGCAGGATCAGCCGCTCGAGATGCCATCGTTGCAGCTTCTCGTTCTGGCGATAAAGCGGATGCGCCACCGCGTGCGCCAATTGCCGCTCCTCCAGATAATCGGCCACGCGATAAATATCCCCCGCCCGCCGCTGAAGCTCATCGTGATCCTTCCCCGTCAATCCCCACACGACGACATGCATCGCGCAGCCGTCTTCAGGAAACTTGCAGCTCAGTTCCTCGCCCACAATCACATCCGGCCGCGCCGCTATCGTCTGCACACCCTCGATGCTGTCATGATCGGTGATCGTGACGAAACTCATCCCCCGCGTTTTCGCCTGCGCATACACTGCCGCTGGCTCGCTGTAAGATTCCGGACACTTCAGCGTCCGCAACACCGTATCCGTGGGTCGATTGCTGGCCAGACTGTGGCAATGGAGGTCGATGCGGATTGGAGCTGGTGAGTTGTTGTGCGATGGGCTCACGAGGCATTTCCTCGCCCGCATTTTACTTGAACGTCAACCCTTTGACGCCGCCACGAGCAATTCCAGCGTCTTACTCGTCTTGCCGCTGTCAATCGCCGCCGCCGCCGCGGCAATCCCCCGCACCAGATCCGGCTGATTTCCCGCGATCACCAATCCGGCTGCCGCATTCAGAAGTGAAATCTCCCGCATCGGCCCTTCTTCACCCTCGAGCACGCCCCGAAGCGCCCTGGCCGCCTCATCGACGTTGTCCACGCGCAGGTCGGAGATTCGCGCGTATGGTATTCCCACGTCGGCCGGGTCCAGCGACCAGGTTTGCACCTCGCCATCTTTCAACTCGCTGATTCGCGTCGGTCCCAGCGTGGACAGCTCATCCAGTCCATCCTCGGCATGAACCACCCATGCCCGCGTACTCCCCAGCTCCATCAGCACCCCGGCCAGGCGATCGGTCAATTCGGCCGCGAACACGCCAAGCAGTTGATGCCGCGCCCGAGCCGGATTGGTCAGTGGGCCCAGTAAATTGAAGACCGTCGGCACGCCCAGTGAAGATCGCGCCCCCGCCACGTGCTTCATCGCCGGATGGTGATAGCGGGCGAAGGCGAAACAGATGTTGGCCCGCTTCAGGCACTCACAAAGCTGCTGCGGCGAAAGTTCCAGCTCCACGCCCAGTTTCTCCAGCACATCCGCCGAGCCGGATTTGCTGGTGGCCGAGCGATTGCCATGCTTGACCACTTTCACCCCCGCGGCCGCCACGATGAGCGCGGCGGCGGTCGAAATGTTGAAAGTGCCGCGCTGATCGCCGCCCGTCCCGCACGTATCGATGATGACATCCCCGCCCTCGCACGGAATGCTAATCGCCTTTTCGCGCATCACCGTCGCCGCGCCAACCAGTTCTTCGACGGTGCTCCCCTTGGCCGCCAGTCCGACGAGCAACCCACCGATCTGCGCATCGCTGGCCAGCCCGGACATGATGTGCAAAAACGCCTCGCGGGCCTCAGCGCGGGTGAGATCTTCGCGCCGGCAGAGCTTCAGGAGGATTTCGTGCAGCGGTACCGACATGTCCCACTATTGTATGTTCGATGCCTCACTCGACGATTTTCGCGCCGGCCGTGGCCGTGCTCACGAAAGCAGCCGGAGATTTGCCAAACTTATCGCGATAGGCCCGGCCGACTTGCTCCAACACTCCCTCCACCGCCTTCGGCTGCGCCAGCGCGACGATGCAGCCGCCAAAACCGCCGCCGGTCATCCGCGCCCCATAAACGCCTTTGATTTTCATCGCCTCGCCCGACAGGAAATCCAACTCCGGCGAGCTGACCTCATAATCATCGCGCAATGACTCATGACTGGCCGCCATCAGCTCCCCGACCTTCTCATACTCCTTTCGTCCCAGCATCCGCGCCGCCTCCTGCGTCCGCGCATTCTCACTGACGACATGCCGGCACCGCCGCCACACCACATCGGACAAATGTCCCTTCGCATCTTCGACCATCGACATGGTCACATCGCGCAAGGCGCGTATCGCCGGATTCTGCTTTCGAAAATAGGCCACACCCTCCTCGCATTGCTTCCGCCGCGTCGCATATTCACCGCTCGACAGCTCGTGCTTGACCATGCTGTTGACGATCACCACCCGCAACTCATTGGGATCCAGCGCCACGAATTGTTTGGAAAGATCGCGGCAATCCAGCAGCATCACCTGCCCCGCGCGCCCACTGATGACAATGGTCATGTCCATGATCCCAACCGGCGCCCCGGCGTATTCATGCTCGGCCTTCTGGCACAGCAGAGCCAGCCGCGACATGTCGATATCCAGGCCGCCCAGCGCCAGGAAACAGAGTGCAGTCGCCACCTCCACCGCCGCGCTGCTGGAAAGCCCACCGCCGACGGGCAATGTGTTGGAGATCAGCGCGTCCATTCCGGTCAGTGGAATTCCCGCCGCGAGCAATTCCGCCGCCACCCCGCGTGAATAATTGGTCCACCGCTCCGCCCCCTTCACCGGCTTGATTTTTTCCGCCAGCGAGAATTCCGCGATCTGCCCCGCAAAGGCGCTCGATGCCAGCCGCACCTTCGCCTCATCGCTCCCGCGGCACACCATGCGCACTTCCGGCTCGATGGCCATCGGAAAAACAAATCCCTCGTTGTAGTCGGTATGCTCCCCAATCAGGTTCACCCGCCCCGGCGCACGCACCACATGCAGCTTCCCACCCGCCCCGAAAATGGCCTCAAAATCGCGCTTGATCGCGGCGTACGGAGAATCCATCGAACGGCGACTTTAAGAGGGGCCACACTAGCGGTCAAGCTTCACCATCATGCCGGCGCGACCCACGCTGCCATGCCAATGTGGCAAGGCCGGGCTTACTTCGTCGCGTCCTTCACCGCATCGCCTGTCTTCTCCGCCGCCTTGTCGACCTTATCGGCTGCCTTCTTGGCGCCTTTCTCGGCGTCCTTTGCTGCATCCTTCGCCCCATCCGCGGCCTTGTCAATCGCCTTCTCGGTGTCGCTGCGATCATCGCAACCCACCACCGCCATCCCGCCCAAACCCAGGGACAACATCAACATCACCTGCAATGCCTTGCTCATGACGACTCCATCGTATGATCCAACTCAGTGTCAGCGCATCGAAACGACTGCGCGCATGAGTTACCTCGCAAGAATCGTGCCACGTCCACCTTTTGCAGGAACTTAGCCCCCGCTAACCGAACCCAGCCATATCGGCGCACCCAACCGCGCCCTGGTGTCAGATTGGTCACCTCGTCACGATCTCGCTACTATATTTTCCAGACATGCCCCAGCGCGCAACGCCCCAAACCGGCAAATTCCTCGTCCTAGACGGCCCCGAAGGCTGTGGCAAATCCACGCAAGCGCAACTTTTGCTCCAGCGTCTCAAAACCTCCGACCACGATGCAATCCTCGTCCGCGATCCCGGCAGCACCCCCACCGGCGAGCAAATTCGCGCACTCCTCCTCAATCCGGCCAGCGGCGACATCAATATGCGCTGTGAAATGCTGCTATATATGGCCGCCCGGGCACAAATGATGGCCCAGATCATCCTGCCAGCACTTCATTCCGGCCAGACCGTCATTTGCGATCGCTTCGTCTCCTCCACTCTGGCCTATCAGCTTGGCGGCGATGGCCTGACATCCGACGACATTCGCAAAACCGCCGCCATCGCCATCCGCGACCGCTGGCCCGACCTCACCATCATTCTCGATCTCCCGGTTGAGAAGGCGATGTCGCGGATCAATCGTCAAATGGACCGCATCGAGCAGCGTTCTCGCGAGTATCACGAACAAGTCCGCCGGAATTATCTCGATCAGGCCGCCGCCGATCCAAAACACTATCGCGTCATCGCCGCCGACCGGCCCCCGGAAGCTGTTCACGCGGATATCTGGAAGGAAATCAGCAATCTCTGATGACCACGCTCGCCGACATCTTCGGCCAGGACTCCGCCGTTAACTGGCTCAGCCAGGCCTACGCCGAAAATCGCCTTCCCCATGGCCTGATCTTCGCCGGGCCGGCCGGCGTGGGCAAAGCCACCACCGCCCGCGCCCTGGCGGCCGTCTTTCTCTGTGAGAAACCAAAATCCGCCCATCCCCCAACCCCCTGCGGCAAATGCCCATCCTGCACCATCTTCGCCACCGACAATCACCCCGACCTGCACGTGATTTATAAAGAATTGATCCGCCTCACCAAGCCCGATTCCGTCGCCAAGGACCTGGCCGTCGATGTGATGCGCGATTACCTGCTCGTCCCCGCCGCCCGCAAGCCCAACATGGGCCGCGGCAAGGTCTTCATCATCGAGCAGGCGGATTTGATGAACCCCCAGGCCCAAAACGCCTGCCTCAAAACCCTCGAAGAGCCCGAAGGCCGCAAACTAATCATTCTCCTCACCGACCAGGTGAATTCCCTCCTCCCCACCATCCGCAGCCGCTGCCAGGCGATTAATTTCGGCTGCCTTCCCGAGCCTTTGGTCCGCAAGGAGCTCGAAAAGCGCGGCCTGAATAAAACCGATGCCGCCGATGCCGCCGCTTTCACCGATGGCTCCCTCGGCGTCGCCCTCCGCTGGCACGAAGAAGGAATCATCCCCCACGCCCGCGAGCTGCGCAAGCGCATCGATGCCCTCATCGCCGGCAAAGGGGCGCAGGATCTGCCCGAGTGGTTAAAGGCCGCCGCCGACGATTATGTCGAGCGCCAGATCAAGCGCGACAAAGCCACGAGCAAGACCCAGGCGAACCGCGATGCCCTGATGATCTATTTCCGCCTCGCCGCCCAGCGATTCCGCAGTCATCTGGCAGAAGCCGACGATCCCGACCAGCTTGAACACACCTGCGCCGCCATCGACGCACTGGCCCGCTCCGAGCAGTTCCTCGAGTCCAATGTCAATATTCCCTTGATTTTCCAGCAGCTTGCTGTGACATTAGACAGGCTGTTCGTCCGGGCGCTGCACTCCGCACGGCAGGGCTCCCAACCGCGATGAAAGGCGGTTGGGAACCCTAGGCATCGACCCGCTCGCATTCCCGATCTTTCGGCAGGCTCCCTTCCGTTCGCTAACGAATTGGCCGATGGGATGTCTGTCCAGGCTGGCGGCTTCCCTCCGCGATCGTCGGCGCGACGATAAGGATCGTATGAGCTTCATCGACTTGCCCGTTCTCCAGGCCCCCCCGGTGTTGAAGCCCCCCACCTCCCTGGTCGTGCGCTACGGCCACATGCGAATGATGGGCGAGTTCCCCTACGATGGCGACACTCGCCCCGGCTGCGGCGCCAAGGTCGTCATCCGCACCAAACGCGGCACCGAACTGGCCGAAGTCGTCACCACCACCTGCACCAACGGCGGCTGCGCCAAATCGGTCACCCGCGACAAACTCATGGAGTACATCGAGAACTCCGGCGGAAATGATTATCCCTTCTCCACCGAGGGGCGAGTGGTGCGGATAGCGACGCCCGAGGATCACAAGCGCCAGGCCGACCTGGAGGCACAGAGGCCGGACTATATCGCCGCCTGCAAGACGCTGATTCGGGAATTGGAGCTCCCGATGAAGCTGGTTGAGGTCGAATTGCTCATGGGCGGCGAAATGGCCACCTTCTTCTTCATGTCCGAGCAGCGCGTCGATTTCCGATCTCTCGTCAAGCACCTGGCCAGCCGCTTCCGCACGCGAATCCAGATGCATCAGGTCGGCGCTCGCGATGAAGCGCGTCTTGTGGCCGACTATGAAACCTGCGGCCAGCATTGCTGCTGCAAACAGTTCCTCAAGGTCCTCAAGCCCATTTCCATGGGCGCGGCCAAAATGCAGAAGGCCACGCTCGATCCCAACAAAATCTCCGGCCGCTGCGGCCGCCTCAAATGCTGCCTGCGCTACGAAGAGACCACCTACGAAGACCTGAAGCGCAAACTCCCCCGAGTCGGCTCGCGCGTGCGCACATCAGAGGGTGTTGGTTCCGTCGAAGAGACCATGATCCTCACCCAGCTCGTCAAAGTCCGTCTCGACAATTCCGAGCGCATGCTGGCCGTCGCCAATGAGGAATTGCTCGAGCGCGACCTCCCCCAACTCCCCCGCGAGCAGCGCCGCGATGGCTCTCGCGATCCGCGGGATGAGCGTCCCCCATCATCAGAACCACCCCGCCCCGTCGCTGCTCCGCGTCCTCGACAACCCGAGCCTGCCCCCGACGATAAAGTTGATGAGCTACTCGATCGGATGCCGCTGGAGGAAGAGCTTGCGCCTCCCCCAATTGCTCCCCCGACTTCTCCGCCGATTCCACCTCCCGCACAACAACCTCCCCAGCCTCCGCCTCAAAACCGACCTCCCGGCATGGGCGCTCTGGGCCGTTCCCGCCGCCGCGGCCGCGGGCGTGGTCCCGGCCCGTCGCACTAAACTGCTGCGTTCCCGCTCATAATGTGCAATCCTCAGCCATTTCGATTGCAAACGTTCTCGTCCCACCGCTAAGCTGGCCCACCAAATTCACCTCCGCGGGGCCCAGCGAGAAAAATGATTGAATCATCAAAGAGATGTGTTGCAACGGATTTCCGTTTGTCTACGCGACTCGCTTGCGCGCTGGCGTTCGTCGCATCGCTCTCCTGCGAATGCGTTTTTGCCACTACTTTCACCTGGACCGGCGCCGTGGACCTCCTGGCCCCTTCCCGCAATCAATCGGTTGGAGCAACCCCGGCAACTGGAGCTCATTCGCCGTACCCCCGCAGAGCGAGCAATCCGATGTCATTTTCGGCCCCTCACCGCTGCCCGTGGTGTTCCAGGACATAGCCAGTGGCTATCTGATTCACAGCTTTACTTTCAATGTCGACTTCAATATGCAAGGCGGGTCTTTCCGTTGGATTAATGCTGGCTTTATCCAGCAGAACAGCGCTTACGTTGCAATTTCCAACGATCTCGCACTCAACGGCTCAGGTTTCGTCTACAACGGCCCAGGTGCGACCGACTTCACTGGCATCCTCTCCGGTGCGGGTGGCTTCGATAAGAATGGCCCCGGCATTGTCACTTTTACCGACGCCAGGTACACGGGAGACACTCGCATCTCCGGCGGGCAGCTCAAGCTGACCAACGCCAA
>JBGPEF010000113.1:0-12568 GCA_041482675.1 Tepidisphaeraceae bacterium
CCTCCACGCCCGCGACCTGGAAATCGTCTCCATGCCCGCCAACGCGCTGCTCATCTACAATCGCAAACTAGGCCAATTCATCAACGGCCTCACCGGCCAAACCCCCGCCAACTCCAAACCCACCGACTTCGGCCAACCCATCCCCACTCAAAAACTCCATTGGAAAATCTGGCTGACAGCTCACCCCGACACCCGCGTCATGCTCCCCACCGCATCCGCCGCCATCGACCGCACCCCCAACCTCCCCCTGCGCCCCTGGTTCCCCCAACCCAACACTTCGCCACCCGCGCCAGATACCCAAATCAAACTCGCCCCCACTACTCAACCGATTGCCTTCACCAATCCGATATCCACCAATCCCCTCAATCTCTCCGGCCCCACTCCGCTTCTGATCTTCCGTCCCACCACAACCGCACCCCCCAAAGCCTTCGACCGCCGTCTCAATGACCTCACCCTCACCTTTCACCCCAACACCAACCCCCGTCGCCCCCGCGCACTCTTCATCGACTCCGACACCAACTCCGGCTGGACAGTGGATGGCAAAGCCATCGACGGCCCCCTCGCCAACCAAAAGCTCATCCCCATCCCCCTGGAAGAAGATCTCTATTGGGGCCCCATGAAGCACTGGCTCCCCACCCTCACCCTCGCCACCGAATCCAAATAACCCACCCACGCTCGTTGGACGTTGAACGTTGAGTTCAGATTCGTGTCTTAATCCCCATCGCCCTAACCACACACCACCCCGCCCATCCCTCATAAATCTGAAAACACCCCCCCGCCACCACCAGCGTGCTCACCACCCACTTCCATCCCACCCCACCCCCCCGCGCCCACAACACCATTAACAATACCCCCACCAAAACCACAACCATCCCCATCCCCAATCTCAACGCCTTCCCTTTCGCATCAATATTGCACTGCATAAAAAATTCCTCTTCTCCGCGTCTCTGCGTCTCTGCGCCTCTGCGGTTAATTCTCTCTGTGGTTAATCCGAATTCGATTGCTTATGCTACGCCCCCCGACAAGGGAAACAAAAAATGGATCAGATCCACTACTACTACAAAAACGCCACCTCCGACGCCATCGATCCCAAACATTCCGTCTCCCCCGCTGACCTGAAAAAAATCGCCCCCCGCATCCGCCAGATCACCAACGAAATGACCGACCAGCGCCGCGCCGGCCAGCTCCCCTACCGCGACCTCCCCTACCAATCCGAAATGGTCGACCAGATCAACAAAGCCGTCGAGCATTTCCGCACCCGCTGCGAAATCCTCATCGTACTCGGCATCGGCGGCTCCGCCCTCGGCAACATCGCCCTCCAAAACGCCCTCAACCCCTCCACCTACAACCTCCAAACCGACCGCAACCGCTCCGGCCCGCAACTCTTCGTCCTCGACAACGTCGATCCCGATCAAATCCGCTCCGTCATCGACCTCATCACCCCAAAAATCAAAAAAACCATCGTCAACGTCATCTCCAAATCCGGCGAAACCGCCGAAACCGCGGCCCAGTTCATCCTCTTCCGCGATCTCCTCAAAAAACACCTCGGCACCGCCCACAAAGACAACATCCTCGCCACCACCGATCCCAAAGGCGGCACTCTCCGCCAGATCGCCACCGATGAAGGCTATCAAACCCTCGAAGTCCCCGACGGCGTCGGCGGCCGATTCTCCGTCCTCTCCGCCGTCGGCCTCTTCTCCGCCGCAATGTGCGGCATCGACATCGACCAGCTCCTCGAAGGCGCCGCCGACATGGACAAGCGCGTCAAAAAACCCGACCTCTTCGACAATCCCTCCGCCATGATCGCCGCCCTCCACTACCTCCTCGACCAGCGCGGCAAAAAAATGGCCGTCATGATGCCCTATAGCACCGCCCTCTATTCCTGCGCTGACTGGTTCCGCCAGCTCTGGGCCGAATCCCTCGGCAAACGCGACGGCCTGAAAAAGAAAAATGTCTTCGCCGGCCAAACCCCCATCAAGGCCCTTGGCGCCACCGACCAGCACTCCCAGGTCCAGCTCTACCGCGAAGGCCCCAACGACAAAATCATCACCTTCCTCGAAGTCGAGAAATTCGCCCGCCCCCTCTCCATCCCCGACTCCATGAAGCACGTCCAGACTCTGAACTATCTCGCCAACTCCAGCTTCCAAACCCTCATCAACAACGAGAAAATCGCCACCGAATACGCCCTCATGGAATCCGACCGCCCCACCGCCACCGTCATCTTCCCCCGCATTTCCCCAGCAACGGTCGGCCAGTTCCTCTACCTCTACGAAGTCGCCGTCAGCTACATGGGCGCTCTCCTCGACATCAACACCTACGACCAACCCGCCGTCCAGCTCGGCAAAGACGCCACCTACGCCCTCATGGGCAAACCCGGCCACGAAAAACTCCGCGAAGAGATCATGCCGGTGGCGACTAAAAGTAAAAAGTATCTCCTCTGAGGTCTCTAAGCCTTGGCAACCTTGTTGCCCAACGATGAAGTCCCTCGCAATGCCCTTATGGGCTATCGCATCTTCATCTTTTCGCACGATCATCCCCATCCAGCCCATGTGCACTTCGGCAAAGGTCGCCGCTTTAGCAGCTGGGACCTGCTAACCACAGAGTGTACCGATGAGGATGGTTTCTCCTCGTCTGAAATCCGACGGCAGCGTATAATCTTGCTCGTGCATCGCGAGGCCATCTGGAGAAGCTGGAATGAGCATTGGGAACGGCAATAAGAAGGCGAACGGGGCCGCTGTGGCTCGGGCCACGAAACTGCGCTTTGAGCGCGCTCGCCTCATCGTCACCCTTTCCGACGCTCGTGAGATTTCAGTCCCCCTGAGCTGGTATCCCACTCTCCAGCGCGCCTCTCCCAACGCTCGCCGCCGCTGGACAATCCTCGGCCCCGGTCTGAGCTTCCATTGGCCCGCCCTCGACCTGGATCTCTCTGTTGCAGGGCTCATACATGGTCTGCCCGAGCTGATCCCGCGGCCTCCGCGGCTTGGGCGCCTCGCGGCAATGACAAAGCCCCCTCGCCGCCGCTCTACAACGACGAGGAAGCTGTCTTAGGGAACCGAATCGTTACTTGCCTGCCGCCGACTGCTTCACCCTCGGCATCTCCACCGACCCCACCGGCCGATCCAACCCGAACATCATGTTCGTCCCCGCCGGCAAAATCGTCGCCGGCACATCCCCCTTCCACCGCTCCGCCGCCGTCTTCATCGCATCCGCCTGCGCCTTGGCGATGTCCAGCTGCGCTTTGAGAATCATCGCATCCCCGGCTCGCATAAACTGCTCCGCCGCTTCCGCGTCCGCTTTCGCATTCGACACCCGAATCCGCGCATCCGTTTCCGCCCTGGCGATCGCGATCTTGTTGCGCTCCTGCGCCGCCATTGCCTCCTGCTGCGCTGTCAGGATGTCCGTCTGCGCCACGAACCTCCGATTGATCGCCTCCTGGATCTTCGGATCGTCATACTCCAGCCCCTCCGTGCTGCCAAAGTATTCGATCGTGATTCCCTTCTGCGCAAACAGCGTCCGCGCCTCCTGGAAACACTGCTCAAACACCTTCGCCTTGTCTTTCATGCAGTCGGCCATCATGCGATTTCCAAACTCGCGTGACAGCACCATCTGCACAAAGCTCCGCACGTTCTGGTCCATCACATCCTCCAGCTTCTTGCCGAAGTAGTAATACAGAAACTGCGGCGTGTCCTCTTCCCGAATCGACACCGTGATCGTCGCCCCCGCCGAAAATCCGATCGACTCCAGGCTCTCCACCGCGATCGCCTGGTCCTTCACGCTGCTCCCCGCCCGCCGCACCACCCACTCCCGCGTGATCGGGCTCCGGTCCACCTTGATCACCTTCACCGTCGGCATCCACGTATACGCCCCGGGCCCATATCCCGTGTCATGCTGCACCGTCGGGATCTGAATCCGCTTGGCCGAAACCTTCGCGCTCTTCAGATAGTCCAGGCTCTTGAACTTCTCCTGCTCCTCCTTGCTCCCCGACAACGGAATCACAAACGCCGTCTCATTGGGCGCAACCTCCTCAAATTTCTCCTCATGAAAATCCCCGCACCCCGTAACAACTCCAATCAACGGAGTCAGGAATCCGCCGACGAATAACAATCGCAGGAATTGCCACTCCCGCCGCGGCCCCGCGATCAGAAACCTCACCAGATGAACAAAGTACGCCGTCCAAAGCAACACCAGGAAGACGACATACAAACACAGAACCCACCCAAAAAAGTCGCTCCCGCTGATCGCATGGCTCAATGCCCACCGGGCGCTATCCCCATTCACCGCGGCCGTCGCCGCCTTCGTCTGCACCAGCGTGTGCGCCTCGCGCAGCGCCATCGCCAGCCCCAACCCCGGCAGCAGCATGATCGTCATTGCAATTCTCCACCACACATACGGCCGATCCGCGATCGACACATTCAAAGTCGTCATCGTTGCCTCCTTCAGGCAAATGCCGCCACGAATTTTTCGGATGGTTTCGGCCTCGTTACCGCTGGCTTCCCCGACTTGACGTGGCATGAAAACCCAGGGCAATCGCATGTGGCCCTCTTACCCCCTCTCCTCACTACTCCGGGAGAGGGTTGGGGTGAGGGTTTTCTTCGACGGCGAATGCTGCTGTTCTCCTGTCATCGGCGGGAAAAGGCCACATGCGATTGCCCTGCATGAAAACCTGTCAACCCACCATCATCGACCCCACCCCGCGCCCACACCATTACAATCCACACCATTTTGTGTAACGCGCTTGGATGGCGCCCACCCCACATTTACTTGCTTCACGTCTTCACGTTTCACGTCTTCACGTTCCCCGATCAATGACATTCCGCCACCCCCCGATATAATCCCCTGTGGTGTGAATGAGGTCCTATGCAATATGGCTTGATCATGGCCGGCGGCGCGGGAACTCGGCTTTGGCCGCTTTCCCGCAAAAACCGCCCCAAACAACTCCTCCCCCTCGTCAAAGGCCGCAGCCTTCTCCAGCTCAGCTACGACCGCCTCCGCGGCCTCCTCTCGCCCGAGCAAATCTTTGTCTGCACCAACGCCGAATACGCCCATAGCGTCTTCGAAAATCTCCCCGAGCTCCCTAAACAAAACTTATTTGGCGAACCCGAAGGCCGCGACACCGCCAACGCCGTCGGCCTCCCCGCCGCCGTCCTCCTCAAAAAAGATCCCGACGCCGTCATCGCCGTCGTCACCGCCGACCACGTCATCGAGCCCGTCTCCCGCTTCCAGGAAGCCCTCCGCCTCGCCTTCTCCGTCGCCAAGGATGCCCCCAACGCCCTGGTCACCTTCGGCATCGTCCCCAATTTCGGCCACACCGGCCTCGGCTACATCCACCGCGGCGAAACAATCCAGGCCGGCGCCAAGGAAGGCGGCTACAAAGTCCTCGCCTTCAAGGAAAAACCCGACAAAGCCACCGCCGACCGCTACGTCGAATCCGGCCGCTACTACTGGAACTCCGGCATGTTCGTCTGGCGCGCCGACACCGTCCTCCGCGAGCTCTCCCTCCACCTCCCCGAAGCCCACCGCGGCCTCATGCAGATCGCCGACGCCTGGAACACCCCGCGGCAGGAGCAAGTCCTCCGCGAAATCTATCCCCGCCTCCCCAAAATCAGCATCGACTACGCCGTCATGGAGCCCGCCAGCCAGGGTAAAGGCAAAGCCCAGGTCATGACCGTGGAAATGCCCGTCGAGTGGCTCGACGTCGGCTCCTGGCCCGCCCTCGCCGACACCCTCCACATCGACGAGCACGACAACGCCGCCGACTGTAAAACCTGCGTCCTCATCGACACCGACAACAACATCATCATCAGCCACGACCCCGACCACCTCATCGCCACCGTCGGCCTCAGCGACATGATCGTCGTCCACACCCCCGACGTCACCCTCGTCTGCCCCAAACGCGACGCCCAGCGCGTCAAAGAACTAGTCACCCGCGCCCGCGAACAATTCGGCGGACGATTCCAATAAATATTCCGTCGCTTTCCTCTCTCCCGGTACTCCTCCTCTCTCCCTCTCCCGGTACTCCGGGAGAGGATCGGGGTGAGGGCTTTCGTCATTCGTCATTCGTCATTCGTTCCCGGGTGTGCCTTTCGACTCCCCAATCCTTTAAAATCCCCCCATGCGAACCCTCGCCATCGACCTCGGTGCCCGCCGAATCGGCCTCGCCCTCAGCGATGAATCCGGAAGCCTCGCCACCCCCCACGAAGTCCTCCAAGTCTCCACCCCCTCCGACGCCATCCACGCCATCATCAAGCTCATCGCCGCCGAACAGGTAAAACGCGTGATCGTCGGCCTCCCCCTCAACATGGATGACTCCCTCGGCCCCGCCGCCCACAAAACAATCGAATGGGCCCGCGACCTCGCCATCCGCTCTGGCATGGAAGTCCTCTTCGTCGACGAGCGCCTCAGCTCCTTCGAAGCCGAGCAACAACTCACCCAGCGCAAACGCGCCGGCGAAAAACTCACCCGCGCCCGAAAAAAACGCCAGCTCGACGCCCTCGCCGCCGCCTCCTTCCTCCAATCCTTCCTCGACGGCCGCCTCCCGCCAATCGAGGTCAGCCGCTGACACATTGCCGCACCTTATGAGTCCCTTCTTGTCCGATCTGCACTGCTAACTGTGAAAATCTTCGTAGCCTGCGCAAATTTTCTAACTACGCCTTTTTCTTTCCCCTCGCCCCCCTACTCGGGGGCGAGGGTCAGGGTGAGGGGGCTTTCGTCATTCGTCATTCGACATTCTTTCGTCATTCGTCATTGGTCATTCGTCATTTGGTTGCGGCGGAGCCGCGCTAAGCAAATCTGCGTCATCTGTGTCATCTGCGTCCCACTCTGCATCTCCCCTCCACACAACCAACCTCAACCATATCCCCGGCGTACCGTTTGCTCCCTCCCTTCCACAAGGAGCTTTCCATGCGCAACCGTGTCACCCTCGTCCTCGCCGGCTCCCTCGGTGCTGTCGGCCTCGCCCTCACCGGATGCGACGACAAAAAGGATGACCGCCCCGTCGGCGACAAAGTCGAAAGCGCCGTCGAAAAAACCGGCGAGAAAGTCGGCCAGGCCGTCGAGAAAACCGGTGACGCCATCTCCCGCGGCGCTCAAAAAGCCGCCCCCGCCATCGGCGACGCCGTCGACAAAACCGCCGATGCGGCCAGACGCGTCGGCGCCAAGCTCCGCGATGCCGTCAATGCCACCACCGTCGAATCCGGCGAAATCATGAACCTCCTCGGCTCCACCGTCGACGCCGTCATCTCCAAAGACGGCCGCGCCGTCCTCCCCACCTATCTCAGCGAAGCCGACCGCGCCCGCATCGGCGACCTCTCCCAGGACCCGGACCTCGAGCAGCGCCTGTCCAAAATCCGCGACCTCTGGACCAAAAAATACAACGGCATCTTCAACCTCCGCGACCCCCAAACCGTCTTCAAGGATGCCCGCCTCACCACCGCCACCCAAAACGATCGCAAAATGGCCCAGGTCACCATCCCCGCCAAAAATGATCTCGGCGCACTCACCTTGAATTTCGTCAGCGAAGGAAAAGTCATCAACACCTGGAAGCTCGACATCCCCGACACCACAACCAAAGCCGACCTCCAGGCCGCCCTCTCCCGCCAGATCAAAAAAATCGAAGAATCCGCCCCCAGCTGGCCCAACGACCCCTACCAGGCCTACCGCCAGGTAGCCCAGCAAATCCTCGAAGCCTTCTCCAACCCCGTTGTAGCGCAGAGATGATGTCCACCATTACCCTCGCCCCTGTACTCAGGGGAGAGGGCAGGGTGAGGGGCTCTTCTGCAATCGCAAATCGCAAATCGCAAATTCTCATTCAACTCTTCGTCTTGCTCACCAATCTGATCTCCCCAATCACCATCTCCTTATCAATCGCCTTGCACATGTCATAAACCGTCAGCGCTGCCACGCAAACCGCCGTCAGCGCCTCCATCTCCACCCCCGTCTTCGCGGTAATTTTCGCCACCGCTTTTATTCCCAACCTCACCCGCTCCCCCTCCTCCACATCCAGCTCCGGCAAATCAAATTCCACCGTCACACTCTCGACCCCCAGCGGATGACACAACGGAATCAACTCCCCGCATTTCTTCGCCGCCATCACCCCCGCCACCCGCGCCACCGCCAGCACCTCCCCCTTCGCCACCCGATCCTCCGCAATCGCCTCCAGCGTCTCCCGCCGAAGCGAAATAAACCCCTCCGCAATCGCCTCCCGCACGCTCACCGCCTTCCCCGACACATCCACCATCTGCGCCCGCCCCCGTTCATCCACATGGCTCAACTTCGGCCGCTTCTCACGCGCGCTTTTCATCACCCCACCCCTTCCTCAATTCCACAATCCCCCGACACTGCGTCAACAACCTCTCCACTGAATCCAGCCGAATCATACTCGTCGCATCGCTCTTCGCCCGACTCGGGTCCGGATGACATTCAATAAACAATCCATCCACCCCCGCCGCCACCGCCGCCCGCGCCAGCAGCGGCGTAAACTCCGGATTCCCCCCGCTCGCATTCCCCAATCCCCCCGGCTGTTGCGTCGAGTGCGTCGCATCAAAAACCACCGGCACCCCAAACGATTTCATCACCGACAGCGCCGTGAAATCATTCACCAGCCGGTTATACCCAAAAAACGTCCCCCGCTCCGTCAGCATGATTCTATTACCTGAACCCTGAACCCCGAACCCTGAACCCTCCTGCGCAGCCCGAACCTTCTCCACCGCATTCCCCATCTCCTGCGGCGACATGAACTGCCCCTTCTTGATATTCACCCCCCGCCCCGATTTTCCGCAAGCAATCAGCAGATCCGTCTGCCGCGCCAAAAACGCCGGCACCTGCAACACATCCACCACCTTCGCCACCTCCTCCACCTGCCCCACCTCATGCACATCCGTCAAAACCGCCACCCCACGCGCCTCCTTCACCTTCTTCAAAATCGCCACCCCCTCCTTCAACCCCGGCCCCCGATAACTCGACGCGCTCGACCGATTCGCCTTATCAAAACTCGCCTTGAACACATACCCCAACCCCAGCTTCGCGCAAATCCTCTTCACCTCCCCCGCCACCTGCATGCAGAGTTCCTCCGACTCAATCACGCACGGCCCGGCAATCACAAACAGTGGAAACTTCGTCCATTCCATCTTCAATCCAACCTTCCCCTCTCAAGCGGCTACCTGGACCGTCTGGCTGCGGCTGTGAGGGCCGGGCACCGGAGGCCCAGCGATCACCCCATCGCGCCAGCCCCTTCATCCCTTTCCCACCCCCTCACCCCCTTTCCTCCCGCAATTAATTCGGGTGATGAGGTGGGTGCGGGAGGAGAAGCGGGGCGTACTCGACCCTCTTTTCCTCCTGCGTCCGCGAATTCGAATCCTTCTGCGCCCCCGAATTCAAATCTTTCTGCTTCCGCTAATTCAAATTCTCACCTTGGCACAATAAAAGGTATCCGACACGGAAGCAAATCAATGTCCACCGGCGTCATCCCCGCCGGCTCACCATCCACCTGCACCGGCACCGGCTCCGTCGCCTCGATCCGCACCTTCCTCCCCTTCACATAAACAACTCCCTCCTGCTGCACGTGCTCCCCCGCCGCCGCGCTCAGCACCAGCTTGATCAAATCCATCGGCGACGAGCACGGCATCACGCACACATCCAAAAGCTGATCATCCGGCCGCGCCTGCGGCAAAAGCGGAAACCCCGTCCCATACTCCCTGATATTCCCCACCAGCGCCAACCCCCGCGCCTTCTTAAAAACCTTCTTCCCATCCACCATCACCTCCAGCGTCGGAAATTTATACTCCGTGATCGCCTTCACCGCCGGCATGATGTATTTCGTGTAATCGATCGGCCCATCCCGAATCCGATCCAGCTCATGCACTACCCACGCATCAAATCCCACCCCCGCCATCAGCAGAAAAATCCCCCCATTCGTCCGCGCCACATCCAGATGCGCCACTCTTCCCTCCGAGAGCGCCTCCGCCACTTCCTCCCCGATATTCCCATCGCTCCAGTGTACCCCCAGATGTTTTCCCATCAGATTCGCCGTCCCCATCGGCACAATCAGCAGCGGATACGGCAACTTCGCCAGTTCTCCACTGGCGCACATCGCCTCCTCCGATGGAAACGCGCTGTCAATCGCCCACTGCGCCACCCCCCGCAACGTCCCATCCCCCCCAATCACAATCGCCGCCTTGATCCTCGATAACTGCGCGGGTGCCACGCCAACGTACTCGTGGGCATGCTCTTGTTCACCAACCGGCTTGTTGAAGAACACTTTCACCCCATACCCCCGCGCCGCAAGCGCCTCCTCCAGCACCCCCGCGATCCGCCTCGCCTTCCCCCGCCCCGCAATCGGATTCGCGAATATCAGCACCTGCTCCTTCTTCATGCCGCAACTCCCCAAAACCCGCCCGCCCGCCAGTTAAATTCTTGCTCTCCACGCTGGAACGCGGCCACCACCCCGAATAAAATCCCCCCTGCTCTCCAACAAGGAGGACCATGTTGGATTTTCGTTCTTATCTCGAGCGCATGGGGGTGCGCTTCATGTGGACCCAGCACGACACCGCCTACACGGCCCAGGATCTGGCCCACCAGGAGCACATCTCCGGCGAGCGGGTCGTCAAACCCGTCCTGGTTCAGGCCGACGGCCAGTTCGTCCTCTGCGCCCTCCCCGCCTCCTACTACGTCGACCTCGAGCAACTCTGCGACGAGCTCCGCGCCAACAACGCCCAGCTCGCCGACGAATCCACGCTCCAAAACCTCTTCTCCGACTGCGAAGTCGGCGCTGAACCCCCCATCGGCCGCCTGTTCGGCATCCCCACCATCCTCGATGACTCCCTCATCGACGAGCTGGAGCTCACCTTCCAGGCCGGCACCCACCAGGACGCCGTCACCATGAGCGCCGCCGACTACATCAAGCTCACCCA
The DNA here is from genome assembly GCA_041482675.1 of Tepidisphaeraceae bacterium. GTDB lineage: Bacteria > Planctomycetota > Phycisphaerae > Tepidisphaerales > Tepidisphaeraceae > JBGPEF01. Next base: position 10,908 of record JBGPEF010000113.1, read on the forward strand.
ACCCATGATTGGCCATTTCGCGCGCCATAAACATTAGCTCGCTACCGCAGCACCCCATGTAGGGTGTGCTTCAGCACACCGTCCCTTTCTCGTGCCACGGGCAGCTTGCTGCCAGTGCTTCCTCACCCATACGCGTGTACTTTCTGACAAATCAACCTCAACGACCCCTCCAAATCCCCCGACGCCGTCTTAAACGCCTCCGCATCCACCGTCAGCGGCGCCCCCAACACCACCAGCGGCGCCCCATATTCCGGCGTCCGAATCGCCTGCTCCAAACTCAACCCCCCCACCGCCTGCACCGGAACCTTCACCGCCCCCACCACCTCTCTCAACTTATCCAACGGACTCGGCATCCTCCTCCCACTGGCCGCAATCCCGCGCCTCTCATCAAACCCAATATGATGCACGACAAAATCACACCCCAACTGCTCGAGCTGCCTCGCCCCCTCCACCATATCCGGGCACCCCAGATTATCCCCCATGATCTTGATCCCAAAATCCTTCCCCGCCTTCACGCAACACTTGATCGTCTCCTCATGCGCCCGCGCCATGACGACAACATGCGTCGCCCCCGCCTTGGCCATCATCTCCGCCTCCAGATACCCCCCATCCATCGTCTTCAAATCCGCCACGATCGGCGTCTTGGGAAATCGTTCCCGCAGCGCCTTCACCCCATGCATCCCATGCGCAATGATCAGCGGCGTCCCCGCCTCCAGCCAATCCACCCCCGCCCGCATCGCCAGCGCGGCCGTCGCGAGCGCCTCTTCAATATCGGTAACGTCCAATGAGATTTGTACGATGGGTCGCATGCGCCACGTGTACCCCCGCGCACGTTCACACGCAAGTCGCCACTACTTCTTCACCGCTTGCCGGCGAATTGCCGCACTCATTTGGTCGCCCATCCGCATGATTCGCGCCGTCCGATCGAGCATCCCTCGCTCTTTCTTTGATGCCTTTGGCCGATCTGTCGCCTGAATCAGTAGCTCACCCAGCGGCATATCGAGGCCAATCGCAAGTGCTTCAATATGATCCAGGGTGAAAGCTCGCTCACGCGACTTGACCAGGCTGATATAGCCCTCAGTGACGCCGAGCATTCTCGCCACGTCTGCTTGTTTTTGTCCCTGAGCCAACACGTAAGAAAGCACGCTCGAAGAGAGCAAAGACGATGCAATGCGATGTCGACGACGACGGGTCATTCAGTAATCCTTCCGGCGAAGTCGCAGCTCCGCCAAATCGAACAACACTTCATTCCGGTAAGCAGTAGCGTCATCAGCGCGATCGTCGATGAGCGCTTGCTTCAAATCGAGCAACGCCTCCTCCAGTTCTTCCTTGTAGAAGGCGGCGTCACCCTGCTGGGGCCCGCTCCAGCTCTGCAAGAGCTCGGACCGGGCAACTCGGTAAATCTCCTTCGCACGCTCGCGCCAGTCCTCTTCCTTCCCCATAAGTCATTGCTCCTATTCTACCATACTTTACCAATGGTAAAGCACAAAAAGGTTACTTGCCCAGCCATTTCCGAACCAAACCCGCCTGCGTCACCACCAGCATCAAAACAATCACCAACCCCTGAAGCGCCAACCCCGTCACCGATGGCACCCGCGCCTCGATCTCCAGCGCAAAAAAGCACGCCCGCAGCAGCCCAAAAAACAGCGCCGCCGCGATCA
>JBGPEF010000114.1:0-12533 GCA_041482675.1 Tepidisphaeraceae bacterium
CAATCAGAAGCAGAAGGAACTGGATGATTACGTGCAGAATTTGAGCATCGAATAAGTGAATCTCAATCGACAAGAGTGGCCGTGAGATGTTTTCCGCTGCTGGCAATGTGGTTATTGAGCGGGCTGCTGATTGGCATCCCGCTGGGGGCCGCTCCCGCGACGCGGCCGGCGACCAACCCGTCGATAGCAGCGATGGATAAGCAAATTCTGGAGCTGATCGCGGTGCTGGATTCGCCGGATGCGACCGTGCGCGAGAGGGCGACGCTGAAACTGATCAATATCGGCCCGCGGGTGCTGCGGCCGCTGCGCGAGGCGATGCTTCTGGAATCGACGCCGGAATTCACAGCGCGGGGCCGGGCGATTCTGGCGGAGATTTCCAATCAGTGGCGATATGTGGATCAGCAGGGGGGAAACGTGGTGGGAGGATTTCAGGCGACGCTGGAAAGCCGGACCAACACGTTCGCGGCCGGGAAACCCATTTCGCTGAGCGTTGTTTTTCGCTGCGTGGGGGTCAATGGGCACAAGCTGGCAGAAACGCGGACGATCGATATTGAGCTGGCGGATGCGCAGGCGGTTTTCAGCGCGGCGCAGTCGGAGGGAAGGCTGGTGGTGAAGAATATCGGGGATGCGAAGTTGCCGCCGCGGGCGACGCCGATCGTCTGCAACAGCGGGGAGCCGCACACGATTGATTTCAATATCGGAGGGAGCGTCAACACGGCGGTTTGGATCGATCGCGAGCTGGAGCTGACGCCGGGGGAGTATGAATTGCATTTTGTCTATTACGCGCAGTCGAAGGCGCTGCTGGAGGAGGCGCTGGAGGATCTGGAGAGCAATACGCTGCGGATCAAAGTGACGGGGCAGAATCGGTAGGGGCGGCTTCAGCCGCCGGGGAAAACTCCGGCAATTTCCGTAGGGGCGGCTTTAGCCGCCGTTGAAGATGCTCCACGGCGGCTAAAGCCGCCCCTACAGAGGACGCGACGGCAGTGGGAATTTATCCGCGGGCTTTGACGGCCGGAAGTGGAGGAGTGTTGCCCGGCAGCGGCGTGGGGCCCATCGGGCCGACGGGGTAGCGCTCGCGATTGTCCTGCCACCACTTTCGCCACTCGTTGTAGGTGTTCACATAATTCTGGTCGCGCCATTGCTCGGGTGTGCGGCCCATGCCGTGGCCGACGAGGCGCTGAAGGGCGCGGGCGGAGTAAAAGCGGATTTCGCCATCGTTGTCCTTGAGCAATTCGATCAGCTCGGGAATCGACCAGGGCTGGGCCATTTCGGTGAGAATGCGGGCCGCGTGATGGCGCTTGCGGGGATCGCTGGCGGAGAGCGGCGACTGGACGTATCGCGTGAGGGGAAGAACGCAGTGGTCGCCCAATGCTTTGATCTCATCCTCGTACATATACATCATCTTTTCATTGCCGATGGCGGCGAGGAGGGCATCGACGCGCTTGCTCAGCTCTGTGTTGTCGCGGCCCTTCATCATGAGCAGCTCGTTGACCCATCCCGTGGCGACGATCAGATTCCCGACCGCCTGAACTTCGCCGGGCGTGCCGCCGGAAATGCGGACTTTGTTGCCGGATTTAACCACGCGCTCGCCGCCCTTACCGACCACTCGCGTTGAGCCCTCGATCACCGTCAGCGTGGCCTGCTGGGCGTCGGCGGCGATGTCGAATTCGGTGCCCAGGGCGGTAATGCTGGCCTGGGCGACGGAGACGGTGAACGGGTCGGCGGCCTTGGCGACGCTGGACCACATCTGGCCGGTTGCCAGCGTGAAATCGCGGCCTTTGCCGATGAGGACCTCGCTGTTGCTGTTGAGGCGGATGGTGGACTGATCGGCCATGACGACTTCGCAGCGGACGTTAAGAGGTGTTCGGATGCGCGAATTGGGGCCGATGGCAGCGCCGGTGGCCATGACCTGCCATTTATCTTCGCCGGGGGGTTGAATTTCGATGGTGCCGGTGGCGAGGGCGAGATGAGCGATGGCCGGAATGGCAGGAGAGACGGGTTGTGTTGTGACGATTTTCCCCCCGCCGCCAGTGGATGATTGACGCCACGGCTGGACGATCAACATCGCCAGCGCGAATCCGGCGGCCGCGGAGAGGGCCATGGTGAGAAACGGAAACCGCCGGGGGCGGAATGATTGCACGTGATCGCGATGAATTCGCGCGATGGCGGCATCGGCAACCTTGCTGGCAACGCGGCGGCGCGGGGCGAATGCCTTCTGCAAAGCCGCATCCTGCGCCGACAACACTTCCATTGTCGCCCGGCATCCGGGGCAGGTTGCCAGGTGCTCATCGAGGGCGGCCTGGTCGGCCGGGGGAATCTCCCCATCGATGCGGGCGGAGATGAGGTTGGAGGCGTGTTCGCAGTCCATTTTTTCAGTGGTGGGCGGTGTCCACCCTACGTGTCAATTTCTCCCGCAGCATCTGTCGCGCCTGCGTCAATCTTGCGTTGATCGTCGCCGCCGAGCACTCGAGTATTTTCGCCAGGTCTTCGTAGGTGCAGTCTTCGTAATAGTAGAGCATCAAAACCTCGCGATGCTTCGCCGGCAGCTTCTGCACTTCATCCATCAACTGCTTCAGGTCCTCATCGAGCTCCGGGTCATGCCCGCTTGAGCGATGGTCGGGCATCTCTTCGGGCCGGGCATCCTCTCCAATGGCGCTGAAACTGACCTGCGTGCGGTCCTTGTCTTTCAGCCAGTCGAGGCACACACGAGTCGCGATGCCGCAGAGCCAGGGGCCGAATTTTTCCACCTCGGCCAGCGAGGCAATCGCCTTGAAGCCGCGGAAGAGCGCCTCCTGCGCCAATTCCTCCGCCATGTCGGCCCGCCCAACACGGGCGTGGCAGACGGCGGTGACGCGCGGGGCCCACTTGCGCACGAGCTGGTCGTACGCGGTGGTCCTTCCGGCCAAGGTGTGGCGGACCAGCTCGCCGTCCGTCATCACAACTCCTCATCCACCGGTCCGGCCAACGATCCGGAGCGGTCCTGCTATAGACCTGGTAGAGCGGCCCGGGGGGGTTAATAGACCCAAAACTTGCAGCGATCGGATGGGCAATAATACATGTGGCCACCAAGGGTTGCAAAAGCGGGCGGAGGGCGCGAAAACAGTGCTGTGGTGGGCATGAAATTCCAACCTCTGACCCTCCAAGGCCAGCACGTCCGGCTCGAGCCGCTGTCGCTGGCTCACGAGGGCGGGCTGTGCGCGGTGGCGTTTGATAGCGAGCTTTGGCGTTGGACCAGCATCACGCTGATGTCGTCGCAGGAGGTGCGGGCGTATATCCAGACAGCGCTGAAGGGTGCGGAGGAGGGGAATATTGTGGCGTTCGCGACCATCGACCGCGCCTCCGGACGAGTGATCGGCAGCACGCGCTTCGCCCACATCGAGCCGGAACATCGCAAGGTGGAGATTGGCTGGACTTGGATTGCCCGGCCGTGGCAGCGGACTCCGATCAACACCGAGGCGAAATATCTGATGCTGCGGCATGCGTTTGAAAGCTGGGGGTGTATCCGGGTGGAACTGCGGACCAACGCGTTGAATGCGAGGTCGCGGGCGGCGATCGAGCGGATTGGGGCGAAGTATGAGGGGTGTCTGCGGAATCACATGATCCTGCCAACCGGGACGATTCGGGATACGGTGTGTTACAGCATCATCGAGTCGGAATGGCCGGAGGCGAGGCGGGAATTGGAGCAGAAGCTTGAGGCGCGATCTAATAGGTAGTGTCGCCAAATCTACTACACATATGATCTCCACACATCTCCCGGCTTTGGCGTCCGTGCTCTGCATAACGATAACTGCCTGCGCTGCCCCGCCACAGACTCCGCTGTTCAAAAACGCGGTGCTTGTACAAAAGATGAAGTATCCCAGCACGCTGCTGGCCGTCGATGTCAACGGCGATGGGCACGCGGATCTTCTGGTTCGCAGCGAGCAGGGGCTCAACGTGCTTCTGGGTGATGGCGCGGGGCAATTTCGGCCTCATGGGGTGATCGAAATTCCGATTGCGGCCGGCGAATTGGTGTGCCGCGACATCAACAAGGATGGCAAGCTCGATCTGGCCATTGTGGCGCACAATTCCTATGCGGTGACCATTCTGCTGGGTGACGGCAAGGGAGGATTCGCTCCCATGCCCGGCTCGCCGTTTTCTCCCAAGCGCGGAGAGCATCCGCACACGCACGGGCTGGCGGTGGGCGATCTGAATGGCGATGGGCGCCTCGATCTGGTCACCGCCAACAGCGACGACGGCGATGTGGCGGTGATGCTTTCGGATGGCAAAGGTGGATTTGGGGTGGCCGGGGCCTCGCCGTTTCCCTGCGGCAAGGGTCCGTATCCCATTGCCCTGGCCGACATCAATGCCGATGGCAAGCTCGATTTGCTGGTGCCCAACTGTGCGACGCCGGGCACGGTTTCGATTTTGCTGGGCGAAGGCGACGGGAAGTTTTCAGCGCTGCGCTCGATTGCCTGTGATGAGCGGCCGTATTTCGTCGCCGTGGGCGATGTGAATGGTGATGGAAAACCAGACTTTATCGTTTCCCACGATGATGCCGACACGGCCACGATTTTCCTGGGCGATGGGAAGGGCGGCGCTGCGAAGACGGCCGATTCGCCGATTCACCTGGGGAAGCGCGCCTGGCAGATGGTGATTGTGGATATGGATGGGGATGGCAAGATGGACCTGGTCGCGGCCGCGGAGGATGCGGTGCGGGTATTTCTCGGCAATGGACGCGGCGGCTTTCATCCCGCGGCCGGCTCTCCCTTCGCCACTGGAAAGGGAACCTGGACGCTGGCGATGGCAGATTTTAACGGCGATAAAAAACTCGATGTTGCCGTCAGCAGCCTGGAAACTGGGCAGGTCTTCCTGCTGCTCGGAAATTAATCCACTCATGGCCCGCGGCCAATATTCGCCGATGGATTAACGCCGGGAGGAGCGAAGGTGCGGAGGATGAAGGCATCCTCGAGCAGTTTCTTCGCGTTCTCCGAGCCGAGCAATTGACGCAGATTGGGTGGCGCGGTTGCCCCGGCGGCGATGCGCCCGGTTTCGGCATTGAGCGTAACAGTTTTGGAATCGGCAAGGGGGACATAAACAAAGCCATCGACGACGACCGGCGGGCCGGTAATCCGAGCGGGAGCGGTCGGGGAATAGTGCCAGCGGTTTTTGCCATTGGCCGCATCGACGGCCTCAATCGAATCGCCGGCAAAGATGGCCAGATTGCCGGCGTGGCCGATGAGTGTCGTGGCGGGGGGTGATTCCTGGTTCCAAAGCATCGCGCCGGTCAGGCGATCGACCCCAAATGCGCCCGGTGAATCCTGGGGAGCAAACACCACCACCGGGCCACAAGCTTCGGGCGTGCCGCGATAGCGCAGGAACTCGTTGATGTCGGTGGGAACCGGGATCTGATCGCCGAACAAACGCTCGCGGCCGCGGCCGATGATCACCATTTTTTCTTCGTAGGTGCGGGTCCAGCGAAGATGGCCGTCGAAGCGGCCGATGGCGGCGGCCATGCCGACATTTGGATTGACCATCACCAGATCACCGGAAATTGCGGGCTCGGTCTGTTCCCAGAATTCATCCCATCCGCGCGGATCCTCCCGCGCCCGCCGCATCTGGAGCATCGTGCCCAGGGGGCATTTGAAGAGCAGATGGCCATCCATCACGTCGAGGGCAACCAGGAGCAGCGCGCCGGATTGTTCGCTGAATTCAACGGCGACAGCATAAACATAGCGTCCAGAAACAGCCGGATTGCCGGCGAAGGAAAGCGAATCGACGCCATTCACGGTGTCGCTCGACCAGAGAACTTTTCCATCCGATGCCCGCAGCGCACGAATGCCGAAATCCCGGCCAGCGCCCAGCGGCTGGCGGAGAATGATGATCTGCGCGCCGGCGGGGGACGAAAGAATTGCCGGCGAATAGACCGGTCCGCGGCCTCTCTCATTGGGCCGATCCGCCGCCAGACCACGCGCCCACGCCTCGGGCGCGGACCAGCGCCAAATCGATTCGCCATTTTCCTTCAAGGCGATCACATGCCGCGGCCCCGCGAAAAAGATCGCCCCATCCACGGCGGCGGGAACGGTTTTGGCCATCCCCACGCCATCGCCCCGCAGATACCAGATGGCATCGTGCGGAATGAGTCCGCGATATTGCCTCATGCGATTTGCAACTTCGGCCGCGCGCTTTCGCGCCGCCGGGGGGAGATCCCCAACCGCTTCACCACTGAGCACCCGGCAGACGCCAAGCGCCGCGGCCCTTTCATCATCGGGATTCCATCCGCATTGCTGCGCCAGCGTGTAAAACAACGAAGCGGCCGCCGTGTCGCCGATCTGCACCGCCCTATCTCCGGCTTCGACATAAGCACTGGCGGCGAAGGAGCTGAATCGGTAGCGCCTGGCCAGTAAATAAAAATCCTCCGCATGCGCGGCCGACTCCTGCTTGAGCGCATCCACCGCCCGCCTGGCGGCCTCATCAAATTGAGCGCTATACGCGGCCGTCAATTCCTTCCCATGACGGACGGCGATCGCATCCATCCAACTGCCCACCGACAGCAGGCTCCGCTCGTCGGCCGAGGTAACGTCATCGGCATTCCCGCGCAGCAGCGACTCAATTTGTGTCGCCGCTTCGGCGAATTGCCCCCGCGCAAGCTGATCCTCGACGCCCCGCAGCGACGTGGGCGCATGAAACGATTCCGCCGGCGGATCGAAACGCGACGCCGAGCGAAATTCGCGCTGCGCCTGCGCAATCCCCCCCACCAGCAGCAGCGGAATCAGTGATCGCAGAATGGCCCACAACATCGTCAACCCAATGATACCAACTGCGCTGTTTACAAACTTGTGACCGGCCAGGCGGGGAATCCGCGGCAAAATATGCGATAACAGCAATGGGGGTTCGGCGAATCTGTGATGCGATCGAAAGGAGCAATCATGCGGTGGCGAATTTCCGGCTGGACGGCGACGGCGGCGGTGATTTTTACGGCGTTTTTCTCATCCATCAGTTTTGCCGCGGAGGCTGATAAGCCGCCCCACGCGGCCGCTTCTCAGCTCAAGCTGTCAACCGAGCGGGTGATCATCTTCAAGGATGGTTATGGTCTGATCGTAAAGAACGGCAAAGCCACGGTGGATGCTTTGGGCAAGGTTTTTACGCCGGAAGTGCCGGAGTCGGCGATTCTCGGCAGCTTCTGGGCCATGAGCGACGCCCAGAAACTGCTGGCGATGGAGGCCGGCTGGGAAGAGAAACGCGAGATGCGCGAGAAGCGCACCGCCTGCATCACCATCCCCGAGCTGCTGCGCGCGAATGTCGGGAAGCGGATCACGCTGACACTCACCGACAAGCGCACCATCACCGGCACGCTCGTACAGGTGCTGGACATCCCGGCCGACACGGCCACAACCCCCAGCCCCACCGCTCCCGGCTTTATTGTCGAGATGGACCCCGCCCGTAGTCCCTTTGAGCTTCTTCGTAACATGGGGGAAGCCCGCGCTGCCCGAATGCTTAACTACGGCGGCCAGGTCTTTGCCTCCGGCGAAGAAGGCGGCGTGCTCAAGCGCGAGTTGACGCCCCGCGGCGGCGATTTTGTCGTGCTCGATGACACGGAGGCCGGCCGAATGGTCCTGCCGGTCAATGGCGTGCATTCGATTTCCGGTAAGGATTTTCAGACGCAAATGGTTCGCGAAGAGGAAGTCTTCTCGCGCACCAAGCGGCTCAATTTCGACTATGGCAAGGAACTGGCGGGCAAGGAAGTCACCCTCAAGCTGTTTTATTTCACCGGCGGCCTGCGCTGGATTCCCACCTATCGCGTCAGCGGCGAGCTGAAGGACAAGGCCGACCTGGCGCTTCAGGGTGAAGTGCTCAATGAGATCGAGGATTTGGACAAGGCGGCACTTGACCTGGTGGTCGGCGTTCCCAATTTCCGCTTCAAGGAAACCGTTTCGCCACTCACCCTCGAGCGCGTCATGCGCAACACGCTCATCGCCGCCACGCCCGGCGTGGGGATGAGGAACAATGAATTCAGCAATTCACTGAACGCCAACTACAGTCAGCAGGCCGGCGCCTGGCGCGGGCGGGAGGTTGAAGGAACCAGCTCCGCCTCGATGGCCCCGGAACTCGGCGGCGCGGGCGGCGAGCAGGACCTGTTCGTCTATAGCGTGAAGGAATTCTCGCTCAAGAAGGGCTCGCGCGCGACCGTTCCGCTCTGGCAGAACACCGTTCCCATGCGGCATATTTACACGCTCGATCTCAAATCCATCCGCAGCCGGGCGGGCACTGGCCATGTCGATGCCCAGCCGGGCAATAACCCATCTCCTCTGAAGATCGCCACCAATCGCATCTGGCACCAGCTCGAGCTGGCCAACAACAGCGCCCTCCCCTGGACTACCGGCGCAGCCCTGTCGATGCGGCAGAATCTTCCGCTCGGCCAGGACCTGCTCACCTACACGCCCGCCGGCGGCTGCGCCCTGCTGCCGCTGACCGTCGCCGTGGACATGCTTGGCAACTATGACGAAGAGGAAACAGCCCGCAAGCCCAACGCGATGCAGATCGATGGCACCAACTACACGCTGATCACCAAGAAGGGCACCATCAGCGTCACCAACTATCGCAAGGAAAAATCTGTCATGCGGATTTCCCTGGCCACCGGCGGCCGCGTCGAGCACGCCTCGGATGATGGCAAGGTGAAGATGAACGACTTCACCAGCGCTGACTGGCAGGAATCCGGCTATCACACGCTCAACAATCACAGCGACGTCACCTGGGACCTGAACATCGATCCCGGCCAGACGAAAACCCTCACCTATTCCGTGAGCTTCTACACCCGCTGAACCCATAAAATATCCTCCAGCCGATCATCGGCGTACCCCGTGTGTGCGAAACCACGTGGTACGCCGATTGCATTTCCCGCTACGACGACCAACCAAGGAGACTTTATGGCCACGGAAAACACCGGCAGTCCGACAAATCCTGAATTCGATGATACTGGCGAAGCGGTGCGGCAGATCAATTCCCTGCTTCGCGGCGAGATTTCGGCGGCCGAGACGTATCGCATGGCGATCGAAAAAGTCTCGGATGGGAATGCCGCCGGCGATGTGCAGGTGCTCCGCCAGATGCAACAAGAGCACGGGCGGGCGGCACAGGAACTCCGCGAGCGCATCCGCTCGCTCGGTGGCGAGCCTTCGGATTCCTCCGGGGCCTGGGGCGCATGGGCGCAAACCGTGCAGGGGACGATGAATCTCTTTGGCGATACCGCCGCGCTCAAGAGCCTCAAAGAAGGCGAGGAACACGGCCTGAAGGATTATCAGGAGGCGATCGACGACACCGATCCCCTCACGACCAGCCTCATCCAGAGCGAACTGATCCCCAATCAGCAAAAACACATCGAGATTCTGGACCAATTGATCAACGCGGCCGGCCAGGCCTGATGGCGGCGGCCGCTTCAATATACCCGCCATCGACTGTACGTGATGACGGGATGCTGTAGGCAGGACGACCTTCACCGGTTGTCCTGCTTTTTTTCTTTTCCCGCCCAAAAAGAAAAAGGCCCGCGCCATGCGCGGACCCTTCACTGTGCAGACTGTATATCGCCGTTTACGACGAGGCTGTGATGTAAGGCAGCAGGCTCATATACCGGGCCCGCTTGATCGCCCGCGCTACCATCCGCTGCTCCATGGCATTGACGCCCGTTCGCTTGCGGGAAAGGATCTTGCCGTTGGCGCTGATCAACCGCTTGAGCGACTCGGTGTCCTTGTAGTCGATGTACATCTTGCCCGTGGCGCTATAACGGGCAATCTTGATCTTCGGGCGGCTAAAAGTCTGAAACTTCTCCGCCCGCTCACGCCGTTCACGATTGGTTTCTCTGGCCATTTCTTTCAATCTCCAGGTTCAGCAAGGCGGGGCATTGTAGCGGCTTGCCAGCACTATTCAACAGGCCCAGGCAAGTCGGGTTACGGTCGCCGCCAGTGGTGCCAAAGCCCTGAGAACCGAAAATAGCCCACCCATGCTGAGCGGGCCGAGGCGGGCCCAGGCCGGAAGCCACTTGCCGAAGAATCGGCCCGATACCAGATGCAGTTGTTTCGTAAGAAACAAAGGCAGGCCCATGCGGTGAGCTCGCGACTCACTTCATGGGCCTTCTGGTTTTATGGGTTAGTCAGCGCCAAGCCGAAAGGTTGTCGATGTTCCATTGATACTCCTTCCATGTCTCTTGGGGGTCCGGAGGCTGTGATAAGGTTAGATCTTGCTGCAGGTGCCACTCCACATGTCCGTCGCCGTACAAGATGTTGGCCCCGCCTCGATGGATGTTTGCGACGATGCCATTGAAAGGAAGATTGAAGTACGGATTTCGACAAAAGATATTGAAGTCGCTCGCCCCGTCTGCGGTTGAATCTCCCATCATGATGAAATGAGCCGCATCTCTGATCGCCCCTGCACGGCGTATTAAGTTGAAGGTCACTCTCGGTGACGCAAAATCCGAGTAGTGAAGGAGGCCGACGCCGCGACCCGGCCGTCCACCGGGTAATCCGTTCGCACCCGCCCCGCTAGCATTGATCCCATAGCTGAACCAAGAGCTAAGACCGTATTTCTCGACCAGAATTCTTTCGCCTACCTCGTATCCAAATTGAGAATGCACGTCCAAGGCATAGAGTACTCTGCCCGGATTGTCATCGTTCCACTTACATCGAGGATCTTGCGAAGGACAATAAAACATATTTCGGTTCCCGCGAACAAGCTTGCGCAGCAATGGTGGCCACGCCAGCCCGATTCCACCTGATTCCGATCCAAGCGGGGATAACTCAAATTCTGTATTTGGATAGGCACGATATTCTTCGAGGTACATGATCGTCGCCTGTCCAAGCTGCCTCAGATTCGTGCGACAATGGATCTCCATCGCCTGCCGCCTCACCGCCGAAAGTACCGGCAGCAAAATCCCAATCAAAATCGCAATGATCGCAATAACAACAAGAAGCTCCACCAGCGTAAATCCCCGACCAGAAGTGACTCGCCTCTTCATGACCAGCTCCTTCCCACGTCCGCCGCGCCGGACGCTTTCCCCTTCCCACGCTGCAAATCATCCCACCCTCTTCCGACATGCACCAACCACCGCTCCCACTCCCCAAGGCACAACATTACTCTACCACCCCCCTCCCCTCCCCGCCACAATCATTTCCCCCTTTCCAAATACCTTCTCCGCCTCTCCCTTCCTCCCCCGCATTGCCCGCCGTAGGGTCCGGCTCGCCGCACCTCCCTCTTCCTCCAGTCAGTCACCGCAGGTGACGTTAACTCACCGGATTTCGGGGGGGTTGCAGGGGGGTACTCTCCCCCTGCGTCTGCTTTTCCAAGTCATTACAATCAGCACCACGCCCCCTGCAAACCCGCTGATGTAGCTTCCCAGGTGAGCGCACCAGTCAATAATGAACCTCACATGCTTATCCCTCGGCACCATGGATGCCAGCGGCTCCGGAAGTCTGAGGAGCTCTATCTTCGCCAGCACCAACCCAACAACTCCCGCTATCAGTGCGCAGCAGGCCATGATCGTCAGTAGCACTAGAATTGGCCTCACAAGTGACGTCGCTGTTCGACGAGGGCGCCTGCCAACTTGCGCTGCCATCGCCAGCGGCACTCCAAGCAAAAGCCCCACCCACCATGTGGCAATCACACCCCAACCCAGTGCGAGCAACGTCGGCGACTCGGTCGAGAATACCGGCGGGTGTCCAATCGTGAAGTATTCGATGCAAATCCGGACAGTCACTTGATCATGAACGATGCCGTAAGTCACCGCCGAAAAGATGCCCAGGAGGATGATCAGCACCGTTTGCATGGACGTACCCGACTTCCCCCATCCTACTATTGCTCCACACTCCCGCCATTTCGCCCGCCAACTCGCCCGCGAATTCAACTGAACCACGCCCCGCTCCGCCCTGACGCTCAAAATTCGCCCCAACCCTTCCCCCCTCCTCTTCTAAAACCCTCCCCCCCAAAACCCGCCCAAATCCAGATCGCCGCTAACCAGCCAGGAATTCCGCAGCCTCCGCTTCAGCCGACGCCCCACCCCTGCCCACCCATAACATTTTTTATATTTTCTTGTAACATCCTCCCTCCCCCGGCGTATAATCAAATGGGAACCGTACGGTGGGCCTCGCCCCACCACATTATTGTATTGGGGGTTAAAAAATGCTCTCCTCTCACCCACTCATCCGTCCCCGCGCCGACTCCCCATCCTCACTGAACCCGCAACCCCGAACCCTAAAACTGCAAAACGAACCCATTCGTCATCCCCACGTCATCCACACCCCGACGCAAAACATCCCTCCTCTCCATCCCTCTGCGTCTCAGCGTCTCTGCGTCTCGGCGGTTGCATTCCTCTGCAAAACGAACCCATTTCCTCGCGCTCCCCCCTGGACCCGCTTTCCCCCTCAAAGAACTGACCTTGCCCACGAATGACGGGCGCGGCCAAAGATTATCTTGCAGACGATTCAAAGGCAACAGGGCTGAGATGGCCCAGCGCCGAGTGTCGTCTCCTGCGGTTGTAGTACACCTCAATGTATTGAAAGACCGAAGCGCGG
>JBGPEF010000115.1:0-12469 GCA_041482675.1 Tepidisphaeraceae bacterium
AGGAATTGGTATCTGGACCTAGCCAATGAGAGGAATGTCAGAGATGGGCGGTTTGTGAGTTTTGAGGAGTTGGCGAAGTTGAAAGAGGTCGCGAAGGGGATCGATGGGAAGAGGTTGATCACGGCTTCGCACGCGGGGGATTTGGGGAGGGAGGATTTGGAGAAGTATTTGAAGGAGGTGGGGGTGGATTTTGTGTCGGTGCATCGGCCGAGGGGGAGGGGGACGGCGGAGAAGACGGAGGGGAAGGCGAAGGAGATAATTGGATGGATGGAGGAGTTGGGGCGGGTGGTACCGCTGCAATTTGATGAGCCGTTTCGGAGGGGGTATGCGGGGTGGGAGCCGAAGGCAGAGGATTTTTTGGTGGATCTGAGGGGGGCGAAGGCGGGAGGGGCGGCGGGGTGGTGTTTTCATAATGGGCAGCAGGGAGATGGGAAGGTGGGGGCGAGGAGGTCGTATGATCTTTCGGAGAAGGGATTGTTTGCGCAGTTGGATGACGAGGAGAGGAAGTTTATGAAAGTAGTTGGTGGGCAGTAGGATGGGATTACGGAAGCGTCATAAATGGGGTGAGGGGAGGTGAAGGGTCGGGAGGGGCGATTTTCGGTAAGTTATCGGACGTACGGGCGTAATAAACGTTACAGTCGTTGAGAATCGGACCGCAAGTTGTTTGACAAGAGGGGGAGGGAGGGGTAGAAGGGCGGGCGGCGAGGCGGTCTTAGATTCGGGCAAGGGCTGACGGAATTCGTCGAAGGATGGCGGACAGGAATGTTCGCCCCACCGGGGTTCTGCCGGGCACAAATCCGAAAGCGTTGGCCGCGAGAAGCCGCGGGAGGTGTTTGTAGCAAGCCTGCCGCTGCGCGCAAGTGCTGTCGTGGCTAGACAGCGGGAAGGGCGCATCTCTTTAAGGGAAAGAGAAATACTACACATGAAAAGCGGACGGGCTCTTAATGAAAAACCGCAGCTGGGTGCCATGCGCGCTGCGACCGGGAAGACGACTTTGAGCGTGGCGAATCTGGGAATGCTCGTGGTGATGCTTTTGTGCGCATCAGACGTCTATGGGCAGGCGCCAGCGACACGTCCGGCGGCGCGGCCGATGGTGGTTGGTCCTGCGCGGGCGACGAAAGAGGATGGGGTGGCGTTTCGCATCGATCGTTTTGAGCTGGCATATGTGGAGAAGCGGCCGGGAACGCCATCGATCGATGAGTTGATGCAGGTGGAGATCGAGCTGGGGCGGACGGATGATGGATATGTTGTGCCGCGGCTGGGTTTGCCGACGGTGCGGTTTCGGCTGGCAAATGCGTCGCGACAGTTGTTTGACAGGTATTACCAGAGCGCGTTGCTGGCGATCGACACACAGATTGTGCGCTATTTCAATGCGAAGGGAGTCATTGGGGTATTTGTGGCGCAGGATTCGAAGGATATTGATTCGGACACGGGGGCGGATTTGCGGCCGCCGAATCGAAGGGCAATGAAGATCATGATCCTGGTGGGGGTGGTGAAGGAATTGCGGACGCTGGCGTCGGGGGCGCGGTTTCCGACGGGCGAGCGGGTAAACAATCCAGCGCACAAGAAGATCAGGGAAAATTCGCCGGTGAAGCCGGTGTCGATGGGTGGGCCGGAATTGCTGCGGAAGGACCTGCTGGACGATTACATTTTCAGGTTGAACCGGCATCCGAGCAGGAGGGTGGACCTGGCGATGTCGGCGGCACAGGAGCAGGGGGGCGTGGCGGTGGACTACCTGGTGGCGGAGGCGAAGCCGTGGTCCGTGTATGCGCAGATTTCCAATACTGGGACGCGGCAGACGAATGAATGGCGGGAGCGGTTTGGGTTTTTGCACAATGAGGTGACGGGGCATCAGGACACGCTGATGTTCGACTTTATCACGGCGAGTTTTTCGGATTCGCAGTCGGTGGTGGCGTCGTATGAAGCGCCGGTTTACAGCTTCGACCGGGTGCGGTGGAAGATATTCGGGTCATGGAGCGAGTTTACGGCGAGTGATGTGGGGTTCACGGGAGAAGAGTTCAAGGGTGATGAGTGGATGGCGGGCGGGGAGCTGATTGCCAATTTCTATCAGCAGCGCGAGTTGTTCATCGACGCGATCGGGGGAGTGCGGTATCGGAACATCAGCGTCACCAACGACACGGCCAATACGGACGGTGAGGGGAAATTCCTGGAGCCGTATCTGGGGCTGAGGCTGGAGCGGAACACCGAGGAGACGAGCACGAACGGAGAGGCGCAGCTTTTGTTTGGGATCGGCTCGGGCATCAAATCGAAGAACAACGAGACGGGGACATCGACGGACACGCCGGAGGGGCTGGGGCGCATTAACGCGGACGATAATTTTGTGACATTTCAGGCGCAGGTGACGCATTCATTTTTCATTGAGCCGCTGATCTGGTCGCGGGACAAGTTCAGCACGCTGGCGCATGAGATTTCGTTGTCGGGGCGGATGCAGTGGGCGTTTAACCGGCTGATTCCACAGGAAGAAGAAGTGGTGGGCGGGTTGTTTACGGTGCGCGGGTATCCGGAGTCGGTGGTGGCGGGCGACAGTATCCTTGTTGGATCGATCGAATATCGCTTTCACTATCCGAGGTCGCGGCCGCCGATGGAGATGGAGAGACAGAAGCGACTGTTTGGGAAGCCGTTCCGTTGGGTGCCGGAGTCGGCTTATGGGAAGGCGGACTGGGATTTGATCTTTAAGGGGTTCCTGGACGTCGGGAAGACGATTCAGACGGACAGACTGTCGTTTGAGAACGATGACACGCTGGTGGGAGCGGGCGTGGGCGTGGAGGTGCAGTTCAAGCAAAACGTGACGCTGAGGGCGGATTGGGGATTTGCGTTGAGTGATGTCGAGGGTGAAGTGAATTCGGGGGATAACAGGCTGCATGTGGTGTTTACGGTGTTGTATTAGGGTTCAGGGTTCGGGGTTCAGGGTTCAGGAAAAGAACTCAGAACTCAGAATTCAGAAGAAAAAATTTCAGATGTCACAAGTGCCCTAGATGGGGCAATTGAGTTGTCGGGCAGATAGAGCAACAAGTGAATGGGGTCCGGCCGAAGCGGACCTACGGCAATTTGTATCAGTCGTAATTGGCTGTGGAGGCTTCAATGGCTGTGTATACGCGTGGGACCGGGCAGGTTGTTTCGAATCGTTCATTCAAGCGTTCGCTGCGAGGCAGGGTGGCGCTGGCGGCGGCGGTTTCGCTGACGGCGAGCGGGATGTGGAGCGCATGCGCCGAGGCTGCGCGCGGAGGGAACGATGTGAAGGGGGCGCAGGTGCTGGCCGGTGCTGCGCAGATTTCGAACAAGGGGAACACGACGACGATCCGGGCGACGGACAAGACGATCATCAGGTATGACCGTTTCAATATCCCGAAGAACGGGACGGTGAAGTTTGTGCAGCCGTCGAGCACCAGCCGGGTGCTGAACCGGATCGATGGGGCTGCGCCGTCGCGCATCGAGGGGCGGTTCACGGCCAATGGGATCGTGTTTTTCGTGAATCCGGCGGGCGTGATGTTCGGGCCGACGGCGGTGGTGGATGTGGGGCAGTTGTACGCGGGGGCGGGGACGATTGGCGATCAGGATTTCCTGGGCGGGATCAACAAGTTTTCGACGGCGAGTGGCTCGGTGGTGAACCAGGGGAGGATCACGGGCGAGCAGGTGCATTTGTTTGGCGCGCAGGTGGTCAACCGCGGGGCGATCGTGGCGGATGGGGGCATTGTCACGATGAGCAGCGGGAAGGATGTGTTTATCGGTGAAGAGGGTGGGAACATCATGGTGAAGGTGGAGGGTGGGGCGGCGGCGGGACGCGGGGGCGCGGGAGTGGTGAACAGCGGCTCGATCAATGCGGGCAAGGGCGTGGTTCGGATGAACGGGGCGGGGGACATTTATTCGATCGCGGTAAATACGTCGGGGATGATCAAGGCGAAGGATGTGGCGATTGACGCGGGGAAGGGGGCGGCGATCGTGAGCGGGAAGATCGATGCATCGGATACGAGCGCGGGCGGTGTGGGCGGGAAGGTAACGGTTACGGGTGATAAGGTTGCGCTGATTGGGGCAACGATTGATGCGTCGGGGGCGGCGGGTGGCGGGACGGTTCTGGTGGGCGGCGATGTGCATGGCGGCGGGACGACGCCGACAGCCACGGCGACACTGGTCAGCCCGACTTCGACGATCAATGCGGATGCGACTGAGGCGGGGAATGGCGGGAAGGTTGTGGTTTGGTCGGATAAATTGACGGCGTTTGGTGGGACGATTTCGGCGAAGGGCGGGGCGAGTAATGGCGATGGTGGGTTTGTGGAAGTGTCGGGCAAGGAGAGGCTGATTTACAAGGGGACGGTTGATGTGACTGCGCCGCACGGGGCGGCGGGGACGCTGTTGCTGGATCCGGATTCGATCACGATCCAGGCGGCCAATCCGGATATCGCGGGAGATGGCAGCAACAACGACATTGTCAACTTCGACGATCTCAATGATGAGTTGGCGGATTTCCCGGGTGCTGCGAGCATCATTACCAGCGGGCAGTTGAGCACGCTGCTGAATGGCGGGAACGATGTGGTTTTGCAGGCGGTGAACTTTATTACTCTGGCGGCGGGCGCGGCGGTGACCGGATCGGGGACGGCGAACCTGACGCTGGATACTCCGCTGGTGAATCTGAGCTCGACGATTACGCTGAGCGGCGGGGGCGTGCTGTCGGGCGTGGGCGTGAACACGGTGAAGGTGTTCAACGGCGGATCGATTCAGAACGGCGTCGATGTGGTGGCGGGCGGGGGGACTGTGAATGTGGGAGCGGGGAGCTTTGGCGGCGTTACCGTTAATAAGTCAATCAGCCTGCTGGGAGCGAATAATACGAAGACGGGATTTGACGGCACGCGCGGAGCGGAATCGGTGGTGAGTGGGCAGGTGGTGCTGAGCGCGGCCAATACGACGTTCAAGGGATTCACCGTTACCGGTGTGACCACTGGCGCGGGCGTGGTGGCGAGCAATGCGCAGGGGGATTTGATCGCGAATAACATCATCACGGACAACGTGTTTGGCATGTCGCTGGCGAGCGATGGGAGCTCGGCGGTGACGGTGTCGGGGAACCTGTTCGATACCAATACGCGCGCTGGATCGGCGAGCGGGAACGGCATTTACACTGATTTTACAGTGTCGAATGTGGTGGTGAGTAACAATCACCTCACGGGCGATACGGAAGGCTCGGTTTCGTTCTTTGGATCGGCCGGGAATCCGCAGTCGAATGTTCAGATCACCGATAACCTGATGACCGACGACGGGCCGATCAGCCTGGAGACGATCAGCGACGTGACGATCGGCGGGAACACGATCAACAATTCGACGGCGCATGCGATCTGGATTGCGGGCGGGGTGAGCGATGTGACGATCAGCAACAACTTCCTGGAGAACAACGGCGGAGCGGGAGTGAAGTTTGCGAGCGTCAATATCGACCCTGCGTCGGCGAACACCGTGACGATCACGAACAACGTGATTTCGGGGAACGCGGATGGCGGGATCGTGATCAATTCGGGAAGGTATACGGGGACGCTGACAGCGACGAGCAATTTCTGGGGAAGCGCCAATGGGCCGGTGGATGGTGGGAATACGTTTAATGTGGGCGCGCAGGGTGATGCGATTGTGAATCCGGGCGGGCTGACGGTTAATTATGTGCGGTGGCTGAGCAGCGGTGTGGATCAGAATGGCGGGGCGGCCGGATTCCAGCCGGATGCGGGGTCGTTGTTTGCGCCGATTACGCTGAACGGAAGCTTCTTCTCGAATATACAGGCAGCGCACAACGCGGCAGCGCCGGGGGATACGGCGGTGCTGACGGGCGGAACTTATACGGAGGCGGTGACGACGACGAAAAACCTGACGCTGCAATTCAGCGGCGATGGGGTGCTGGCGAATTCGCCGGGGACGCTGACACTGGGCGCGAACCTGACGATCACGGGGACGGGGAGCATTGCGATCGCGGAGGATGTGTCGGTGGGGAACCACGCGTTTGTGGTGGATACGCAGACGGCGGCGGGGACGACGATCAGCATCACCGGGCCGATCCATTCGACGGGCGGGTCGGTGAGCATCCTTGGACAACAGACGGTGACGATTGGGGCGGCGATTGATCCGCCGGCGACGCTGACGCTGAGCTCGCTGGATGATGTGGTGGTGAACGCGGCGGCGCAGGCGCTGAACCTGATCACGGTGAGCGCGGGCGAGGATGGGACGGGAGGATTGACGATTGGCGCGGGCGGGAGCCTGGAGACGACGGCGGTGGGCGGGGATATCACGATCACGACGGGGACGACCAGCGGCAACGTGGCGCTGGGCGGGTCGGTGACTTCGCTGGATGCGGTGAGCATGACGACGGCGGGGACGGTGAATCAGACGGCCGGGACGATTACGGCGGCTTCGCTGGGCGTGAGCGCGACCGGGAGCGTGACGGCGAATCAGGCGAACAGCGTGGGGACGCTGGGGGTGGATGTCAGCGGGTTGAACAACACGGTTTCGTTCAGGAATGGGAGCGCGCTGATCATCGGGTCGGCCAGTGGGGTTGATGGGGTGAGCACGAATGATGGGAACGTGCTGATCGACAGCGGGCAATTGACGATCAATCAGCCGATTTTGGTGGGGAACGCGACGGTTCGGCTGGTGTCGAGCGCCGGGATCACGCAGGGCGCGAGCGGGACGATTGGCGGGACGACGCTGGGCGTGAACGCGGCGGGGAATGTGGTGTTGACGGGGAATAATGCAGTGGGGAATTTTGGGGCGAGTAACAGCAATGCGGGGAGCTCGGTGTCGTATGTGACGATCGGGAATGTGACGCTGGCGACTGTCGGAGCGAGCGGGACGTTTTCGGCGGTTTCTGGAGTGAGCACGAACGCCGGCGATGTGCTGCTGCGGGGCGGGACCAGTGTCGATATCAATCAGCCGATTGCAGCGGGAGGGGCGACGGTGCGCATCGTGGCGGTCAACGGCACGGTGAATCAGGCGGTGGCGGGGACGATCACGGCGACGGCGCTGGGCGTTCGGGCGACGGATGATGTGACGTTGACGGCGGCCGCGAACAACGTGGGGACGCTGGCGGTGAATACGAGCGGGGCGGGCAACGTGGTGAGCTATACGGATACGACGGGGCTGACGATTGGGTCGGTGAGCGCGGATGGGGCGGGTATTTTCACGGCGACGAGCGGGATCACGGCGGCCGGGCCGGTGACGATCGCGGCGAGTGGGGCGCTGGCGGTGGATGCGAATGTGACGGGGACGGCGGTGTCGCTGTCGGGCGGCGGGGTGAGTCAGAATGGATCGTCGACGGTGGATGGCGGGTCGGGCCTGGTCATTGTGAATGGCAATGCGGGGACGATCGACATGACCGGCACGTTGACGACGACGAATGCGACGGCGTCGGCGGTGCAGATTCTCAATGGGACGACGGTGAAGCTGGGGACGATTTCGGCGGCGAGCGGGGGTTTGGAAGTGGCCGGGGCGAGCTCGGATGTCACGCAGAATGTGGGCGAGACGATTTCGGCCGGCAGCGTGTCGGTGAGCACGGGCGGGCTGGTGGATCTTGGGAACAACAACAGCATCGGGACGGTGCTGGGTGTGAGCAGCAATGGCGGGCTGACGATCAATGATGTGGCGGGCGGGTTGATTGTGAGCGGGCCGATCAGCAATGGGGCGGGAGATGCGGTCAGCATTACGACGGCGGGAGGGGCGCTTTCGATTCAGACGGATGTGAGCGGCGGGGCGGTGGTGCTAACTGGGGCGGGGATTACGCAGACGGCGGGTTCGGATATCACGGCGACGACGCTGCGACTGGATTCGACGGCCGGGGCGACGTTGAATAATGCGGGGAATAACGTGGGGACGCTGGCGGCGAGCGTGAGCGGAGGCGGGCTGTCGTACAGGGACAGCGATGGGCTGATCATTGGCGCGGCCAGCGGGCTCAATGGGATCAATATCGGGGCGAATACGCTGAGTTTGTCGGCGAATGGGAGCATCACGCAGACGCAGCCGGTGACGGCGGGCGCGGCGACGTTCACATCGACGCTGGCGGCGGCGGCGATCACGCTGGGCGACACGACCAACGCGATAAGCGGAGCGATTACGTTTGCGCCCACAGGCGTCGCGAATGTGACGCTGTTTAATAATGCGGCGACGAATCTGGCGGCTTCGACGGTGGGCGGGAATCTGTCGGTGACGGCGACGGGGGCGATTTCGGACAGCGGGACGTTGAACGTGGTTGGGAGCGCGACGTTGGAGACGCGCAGCAATGCGGTGGCCAATATCACGCTGGATCAGCCGCTGTCGACTTTTGGATCGGTGACGGCGCGGAGCCGGAATGCGGCCAACAGCGCGAACGGGACGGGGAGCATCAGCATCCTCGAGCTGGGGACGATGGATGTGACGGCGATTGCTTCGGGCACGGGGACGATCACGCTGGATGCGGCCAAGATCAACCTGGGGGCGGCGGACACGGTGGAGAGCAGCGGAGCGATCACGCTTCAGCCGACGCTGGGGAGCGCGAATATCAACCTGGGGACGAATGTGCCGGGTGTGTTCTCGTTCAACGCGACGGATCTGGCAGCGCTGAAGGATGGGTTCAGCTCGATTTCGATCGGGCATCCCAGCGGGACGGGAATCGTTACTCTTTCGGACGATCTGACATTCAGGGATGCACTGACCGTCACCGGCGGATCGTTCGTGCACGCCGCCGGGACGCTGACGACCAATGGCGCCAACAATATGACGCTGCATGCCCGCACTGGCGCGGTCGGCGCGCTGTTTACGCCGGTGAGTGTGCTGGTGGGCGGGACGCTGAACGTGCAGACGGATGGAGCAAACGCGAATGGCGATGTTTTCATCGCATCGACCGGCCCGCTGACGGTCGGCGGGAACCTGGCGACCGATGCGGGGACGGCGCAGACGATTAACATCCGGGCAAGCGATATCACGGTCACGTCGGACAATACGGGAACGAGCAACGACATTTTTGAGTTGGCGGCGACGACGGGCGCGGTCACGGTTAATAACGGTGCGACGCTGACCGGCGCGTCGATGATCATCAGTGCGGCGACCGACATCACGGATGGCGGCAACGGCCTGATCGTGACGAGCGGCGCGGCTGGGCTGGTGCTGAATTCGACGGCGGGCAATATCGGCGTGAATGCGGGTAATGCGCTGGGTGTGAACCTGGGCGGGACGGGCGTGCTGACGCTGGGCAGCGTTGGGACGCCGGTGACGGGGAACGTGTTTATCACGTCGCCCGCGGCGCTGACGCTGGGCGCTGTAAATACGAGCGGGGCGGTGCAGACGATTGACGTGAGGACGAGCAGCGGAAACCTGAAGTTGAACAACTCGGTGAGCGGGAATGACAACTGGGTGCTGAATTCGGCGGGGACGCTGAATAACAATGGGACGACGCTGACGGCGGCGTCGCTGAACGCGGATGGGGCAGGCGGGATCGGGACGAGCGGCGCACTTGACGTTTCGACGACGATTGTGAGCGCGGATAGCTCGGGCGGGCTGGTGAATGTGGTCAACAGCAGCGCGGCGGCGGTGGCGATCGGGTCGCTGAGCGCGGGCGGGACCGGGGATGTGACATATACGCAAAGCGGCGGCGGCTCGGCTTCGTTTGGAACTTTGAGCAGCGTCAACGGCAATATCACGCTGGTCAACGTCGGCGGGAGCGTTGCACTCAATGGCGCGACGAGCGCGGGCGGGAGCGGCGACGTGCAGGTGACGACGGCGGGCGCGGGTGATGTGACGGTCAATTCGCCGGTGAGCGGCGTGGATGTGAACATCAATTCGGCCGGGAACATAACGACCAATGCCACGGTTACGGCAAGCGCAGGGGCGATTCTGGACGCGGTGGGAGCGGTGCTGACCAACGCGACGGTGAGCGGGGCGAGCGTGGATATCAGCTCGGGCGGGAATACGACACTGGATGCCAATGTGACCGCGAGCGGGACGACGAGCATTGTTTCGGGCGGGAATATCGCTGGGACGGGGACGGTCGGTGGAGCGACGGTGAATCTGACCGCGGTGAGCGGCATCGGCGCGCCGACGCTGAATGTGGCGGCGGGCACGGTCAATGCCAGCACGAGTGGGCTGGGCGCGGCGTCAATCAGTCTGACAACGAGCAACTCGGGGGTGGTGACGCTGAGTAACGTGACGACGGCCGGGGCGGGTGCGGATGTCACGGTGTCGCAGAGCGGCGTGGGGAACAGCCTGCGGCTGGTGAATGTCTCCGCGCCGGCGGGAATTGTGACGCTGAGCACGGGCGGGACGATTAATGAAGTGACGAATGATGATGCGGGATCGCACACGGCCGAGATCACAGCGCTGGCGGCGAACCTGATCGCCAATGGCGGAATCGGGACGACATCGGATGTTGATCTGACGGTTTCGGGGCCGGTGACGGTGAATACGGTGACAGGTTCGGTTTCGATTTCGGACAGCGTTGGGCTGACGCTGGGTGCTTCGAGCGTGGGTGGAGACCTGAACGCGGTGGCGGAGACGGGTGATTTGACGACCACCGGCGCGGTTGACGCGGGCGGGAATGTGACGCTGGTGGCGCTCCAGGGTGGACGGACGCTGACGGTGGGGTCGACGCTGACGGCCGGGAACAATGCGGTGCTGACGGCGGATGAGATTGATTTGAATGGTGGCGCGGGGTCGGTGAGCGGGGTGGGGACGCTGGTGCTTCAGCCGACGACGACGACGCAGGGGATCAATATTGGATTTGGATCGGGGACGGGGATTACGGACACGGACATCGCGGCGATTGGCGGTTTTGCGAACGTCATCATCGGACGGGCCAATGGACAGCACGATATCTTTGTGGATACGGCCAGCTTCGGCACGAATGTAAACATCCGGACCCCGAACGGCGGGTTTATCGAAGTGGACACGCTGCTGGATACGCTGGCGACGGCGGGAGCGCATTCGATCACACTGACGGGCGATACGCAGTTGGTTGGAGAGATTCGTACGGCGGGCGGGACAGTTAATATTATTGGGGCGACGACGGTCGCGGGCGGCGGGACGCCGGTGGTGGATACGACGGGCGGCCTGGTGGTGCCGGGCGGCGCGAACATCACATTTGGCGGCCCGGGGACGATCGACGCGGTCGGGTCGACGAGCCTGGCGCTTCAGGCGGGAACGGGTGGGGCGATCAGTGTCGCAGGAAATGTGGGCAACGGTACGCCGCTGGCGAATCTGATGGTGGTCAGCGCGGCGAACGCGACGTTTGGGGGCACGGTGCGGGTGGTGGGTGACATCAACCTGAATACCAATGGGCTGGCGTTCAATGGCGGGTCGAATTCGGTGAGCAGCTCGGGTGGCGGAACACTGCTGATTACGCCGCTGACGGATGGGACGTCGATTGATGTGGGATCTCCGGCGGGTGGGGTGGGGACGCTGGATATCGGCGACACGGACCTGGCGGCGCTGGCGGATGGATTTAACCTGATCACGATCGGAAGGGTGACGGGTTTTGGGACTACGACGATCGGGAGCTCGGTATTTAAGGATTCGGTGACGTTCAATCAGCCGGTTGGGGGCGGGAAGATTGTGCTGGTTGGGGATGTGAGCACGACGGCGGGCGCGACCACGGGGTCGGTGATCTTCAACGGGCCGGTGACGGTTAGTGGGCCGTCGGTGGTGGATACGAACGGCGCGGGCTCGGGTGATGGAGACATAGTGTTTAATTTCCCGATCGATGGCGGGAATGCGTTGACGGCGGCGGCGGGGTCGAACAACGTGCGGGCGCTTGGCGACATCGGCGGGACCATTCCGGTGGGCAGCGTGACGTTCAGCGGCAACAACATTGACCTGCTGAATGTGGATAGCGTGGGCAACCAGGCTTATAC
The DNA here is from genome assembly GCA_041482675.1 of Tepidisphaeraceae bacterium. Taxonomy (GTDB): domain Bacteria; phylum Planctomycetota; class Phycisphaerae; order Tepidisphaerales; family Tepidisphaeraceae; genus JBGPEF01. Next base: position 11,862 of record JBGPEF010000115.1, read on the forward strand.
GGCCAGCGGGCTGGTGACGCTGGGCGGCACGACCTATCGCAGCAGTGGCGGGTCGATGAGCTTCAATGGCAACGCATCGCTGGCGGCCGGAGCACCGACGACGATTACCAGTGGCGGAGCGGTGGGTGACAACATCACGTTTACGGGGACGATCAATGGGGCGGTGCCGCTGACGCTGGCGGCGACTGGTGGGAACATCAGCATCGCGGGCGCGGTGGGCGGGACTACGCCGCTGAGCAGCATTACGGCGGGCGGCACGAACATCACGCTGCACAATGTGACGACGGTGGGGGCACAGACGTTTAACGGCACCGGGCTGCTGTCGCTGGATGGGAATTACACCAACACGAGCGGCACGATCGACTTTAACAGCGATGTGACTCTGGCCGGGCCGGTGGCGGTGAATGCCCCCGGTGGGACGGACGCGGATGACGTGCATTTTGGAGGCACGATCGATGGCGGACAGACGCTGGTGATTACGACGGCAACGGACGGCGATGTGATCATCGATGGCGCCGTGGGGCTGGGGACGGCGGTGACGTCGACGAATATCACCAGCCAGGACATCACGCTCCATGGAGTGAAGACGACGGGCGTGCAGCAATACG
>JBGPEF010000116.1:0-12377 GCA_041482675.1 Tepidisphaeraceae bacterium
CCTCATCCTGGAGAACCTCGATCACCGTGTCATCCATGATGTGTACGCCGCAGCTTCGGGCCTGCCCGTCGAGCCAGGCGACCAACAGCTCGTTCTCGATGTGCAGCGCCATCTCGTCGGGGTTGAGGCGCGGCCCCTGTGGCGTGCGGAAAAAAACCTTGTTGTGCGTCATCAGGCTCGACGGGTAGCCGACGTATTCGTACGGCGCATCGCCGCAATAGTGGCCCGTGCCTTTGGCCAGGCCTTTGTGCCGCGTGTCCAGCTCCAGGCCGAACACATAGTTGAAATGCGGCCGCGTTCCCCACTCAAAACGAATCCCCAGCTTCCAGGTGGGCTGGGCGATTTCATAAAAGGGCTTCGGCGGCAGCTTGAGGTAGTCGTGCAGATGAAACGGAACCGTATTGGTCGTGCCCTCCCCCACGCCGATGATCCCAATCTCCTTCGAGCGCAGCACCGTCACCTCCAGGTGCGGCAGCTTGATCTTGAGCGTGATGGCGGCCAGGAAGCCGGCGCTGCCGCCGCCGAGCACCAGCACCTTTTGAATCTTCCCACTCTTGTTGTCCAAAGCAGCTTTCATCTCCATGATCATCTCCGATTTCTTTCGCCCCACCGGCTCCTCAGCCCACCGGCTCTTCAGCCCACCGGCGCCATCGCGCGACGGGCGCCTCCGCCCTGGTTCGCCGGCGCGCCCAGCAGAACAGCCATCGCCTCCTCAAACGTGAACGCCATCGCCGCCTTCCTGCGCCAATTCTCCTGCACCATTTGCCAGATTTGCAGTTCCTCCGCCGAAGGCTCCCACCTTTTTGTCCAGGGCGCCTTCTGGCCGATCAGCACGCTGTAATAGCCCTCGCAGTTGATCGGATCGAGCTCGTGCAGGAGGGTCGCGCGATACACGGAATCCGGACCCAGGTCCTCATAGCATCTGACGACGATATCCAGATCGCCCAGATGCGAGCGTTCGCGGGCGTCGCTCCAAAAACGCTCGGTCCGGTTGTTGAAGCGGTAAAAGAGCCCCAGGAACTCGCGCTCCCCCTCGAGCAGCCTTTGCCAGCGCTTATTGAACTGTTTCATGAGCGTCGGCCGGATGATGCGGTCGCAATCGACCAGCGTCTGCGCGAACCACTGGCACTGAAACGCCAGCACGGCCGTGCCGGCGGATGCCAGGGGCTCGATGAAGCCCGCGGCGTTTCCCACACCCAGGACATTGCCGTTCCACGATTTCTCATAGCGTCCCTGGCTGAAGCTCAGGACGCGAGCCACGCCACACTTCGGATAAAGCGCCCGCAACGCCCCCTCGGCCGCCGCGGCGTCCGTATGCGCCGACGAAAAGCCGTGGCCGCAGGTGATGATCTGCTCGCTGTCGATTTGCCAGCACCAGCCGGCCTCCATCGCTCGCACCGATGAATGCGGTCGAATCGGTTGATCGCCGCGAGCCCAACTGGCGACAATCGCCCGATCGCAGGCGAGCCCTGGCGCGAAGCTGTGGAATGGCGTGCCCAGCGCCTTGCCCAAAAGCAACGATTGCAGGCCGGTGGCATCGACGAAAATATCGGCGGCCAGCACTTCGCCCGTTTCCAGCCGGATTCCCGACAGTCCTTCTTCGCCGCGGATCGCCTCGGCCATCCGCCCATCGCGCAGGATTACCCCCAGCCCAGTGGCCAGCCCTTCCAGGAATTTCTCCAGTGTCCGCGGGTTCACGTGATAACCCACTCGGTTGATGTTCATCTGCGGCTGCCCCTGCGGACCGCGAAGGAAAACCCGGCCCGCGCTCATCAGCGCCGACGCCGGCCCGACCGCTTCGAATGCCCGTGCGCCATCCCCCACGTAGTAACCTGATTCATGGCTGAGCTTGGCGTACTTGGTGTCGACCTGAAATTCGTACGTCCAGTCGAAGAAGTCGCGCGGGCCCCATTCGTAGCGCGTCCCCAGCGTGAAAGTTGGCCGAATCCCCCGCATCAATGCCGGCCCGTTCACGCCCAGGTCGCCCAGCAGATGGGCCGGCAGCGCCGACGTGGTGGCGAGGATTTCAGTGGAAAAATCGTCGACGATCGGGTGCCGCAAAACCTGCACGTTCAGCGCGGGCGCCTTCGCCTTGATGTTCACCGCCGCCAGCAAGCCGGAGTATCCGCCGCCGACGACAAGCACGTCCGTTACCTTTTTCATATCGTTTCTCTCAATGTGCATCAATGGCCGTCAGCCCGCCCGGCGGTTGCATGCAACAGCCGCGTGAACCCAGGATCCGGCGATTTCAGTTATAAGACCTCTGACGCCCGGCCACCGAAATGGCATCCTTCTATATACCTTGCGCAGGGGCAATTTCCAGCGAAGTGACATCACTGCGCGCAATATTCGCGTCAGCGATTGGAACAAGGTCCGGTATTGCGTGAATTTCTGGCCGGTTGGCGGTTAGGCCCCAAAAACACGCCTTTTAACCGGCAATTAGTTGCCCTTGGCCGGCTCCTGCGGCACCTGGCCCAGGTTCTTCTGAACAAGCCCCAGCAGGCGGGTGAACGGGCAGTCGGCCTTGAAAATGTAATCCCGCACCCCCAGCGCCATCGCCGCGGCCACTTTCTTGCGATCGTGCGCCGCCGTTACCAGGATGACCGGCAGCTCGTGCCACCTCGGGTCCCGCCGAATCGCTTCGAGGAACCCAATGCCATCCATCCGCGGCATCATCATGTCGAGCAATACCAGGTCCGCCTCCTTCTCACCCAGGGCGTCAATCGCCTCTAGGCCGTCGGAAGCAGTCATCGTCTCGTATCCTTCAAACTCCAGCAGCTTTGCAAGTGGAACCCGGCACCAGTGCTCATCGTCCACGATAAGTATCCTGGCCATCCCCAACATCCTTTCCGAAGGGGCGCTCCCGCTCCTACAACTGCGCAAAGAATCCATTCACCCTTCAAGACCACAATCTTACCAATCCTCGATAAACGCAACGAGTAAAATCTGAAAAATTCGCAACTCACCCCGCCCCTGCGTCCGCGCAATTTCCCCCTGTTCACATCACGGTTAGACTCATTCCCCGACATGATCAGCGATCTGGTCAACATCGAAACCATCCGCGCTGCCCGCCAACGCATTGATGATGTCATTTATCGGTCCCCTTGTCCATACTCCCTCAACCTCTCGCGCCTCTGCGGCGCTGAAATTTATTGCAAGCTCGATCACCTTCAGGTCACCGGTTCCTTCAAAGAACGCGGCGCCCGCAATAAGCTCAAACTACTTTCGGACCCTGAGCGCCAGGCCGGCGTCGTCGCCGTCTCGGCCGGGAATCACGGCCTGGGCCTGGCCTATCACGGCCGCGATCTGGGCATCCCCGTCACCGTGGTCATGCCGCGCTGGGCGCCTTTGGTGAAAGTCAGCAACTGCCGATCCTTCAGCGCCAACGTCATTCTTCACGGCGAGTCCTACGACGAAGCCAAACATCACGCGCTTCAGCTCGCGCAGGAAAAGAAGCTCACCTACGTCCCTGGCTTCGACGATCCGGCCATCATTTCCGGCCAGGGAACTATGGGCCTGGAAATCCTCGAAGATGTTCCCGATGTCGATGCCGTCATCGTCCCCGTCGGCGGCGGGGGGCTGATCTCGGGCGTCGGCCTGGCCATCAAATCGCTCAGGCCGAACGTTCGCATCATCGGCGTGGAACCCCAAAACGCCCCGACCATGTACGAATCCCTCAAGGCCGGCCACGTCGTCCGCATCCCCACCAAGCCCACCCTGGCCGACGGCCTGGCCATCGCCGAGGCCGGGAAACTGTGTCTGGAAATCACCAAACAAGTCGTCGAGGAAATCGTTCTCGTCGATGAGGTTCAAATCGCCACCTCGGTCCTCCGCCTCCTCGAACTGGAAAAAACCGTCGTCGAAGGCGCAGCCGCCGTCCCCCTCGCCGCCGCCCAGAACAAATCCCTCAACCTCGCCGGCAAAAAAATCGTCCTCTGTCTCTGCGGCGGCAACATCGACGTTCACCTCATCTCCCGCGTCATCGAGCGCGGCCTCGCGGCCGATGGCCGACTCTGCCGCATCACCTGCTACATCTCCGATCGCCCCGGCTCATTGGCCAAGCTTCTCGCCGTCATCGCCGAAACCGGCGCCAGCATCAAAGACATCGCCCACGACCGCAACTTCGGCCCTGGCGACGTCGCCCTGGTGGCCGCCTGCTGCGTCCTGGAAACCCGAGACTTCGCCCACATCGGCGAAATCCACGCCGCCCTCCGCGCCGCCGGCATCAACTTCAACGCCTGAATCCCAATGCCCCATGAATCCGAAAATGACCAGCAGGGTGGCATGGGCAGCCGTACTCGGATGCCCGTGTCCTCGCGCCGCCCCTCCTCCGGCTTTCTGACCATCGTGGTCATCCTTCTCTTCAGCTTCCTCTTCGTCGGCGGCCTTTACTACTACGCCCGCCGCAACGCCGCCTCCCGCCCTGAATATCGTTCCTCCGTCCCCGCCATCCCAACTCAAAGGCTTCTGCTGGTTTCCTGCAATCTCCACTGGTCCGTTCCCACTTCGCAACTGATCCAGGACTTCAAGTCTCTATCCCCCGACTTCATCCTCCTCCAACAGAGTTCCCTCAAAGATGCCCAGACCATCGCCGTCACGCTCGACATGCGGCACAACGGCCAGCTTCAGCTCTACTATTCCCCAACCAACCCCAACACCACCCAGGCCCCCGGCAACGCAATCCTCTCGCGGCATCCCATCTATCAAGGCCGCACCATCTCCGACGAGGTCGCAACCGACGCCGGCATCTGGGTCGAGCCGGTCATCGCCGGCAAACGCTTTTATCTCGCCAATGTCGATCTCACCCCTCCGCCCCTGGCCGCCCCGGCCGCCAAACTGCGCCAGGAAGCCATCGACTCCCTCGTCGCCTCCTTCGCAAAAGCGCCAACCCCCTGCATCATCGGCGGCCTTATCCCCCCATCGATCCGCATGCCCCATGGCCTCTCCCACGACCTCCTCCTCGGCGATCCCCCCATCGCCCGCTTCTTCCTCTCCACCGGCTGGCCCCCCCCAACCATGCTCGAAGGCAATACCGACGCCATCCCCTACGCCACCCTCACCTTCCAGCCGTAGGGTGCGGCTCGCCGCACCATCCCGCCATCCCATAACCAAAATTCGTCTGGACAACCCTTGTTTGAACATGTATATTCATGCCATGCCCTCGGTCACCGCCCCATCTCCGCGGAAACCCAAAAAGAAGCACTTCGACTCCCCCCAGCAGGAAGCCTTTCTCAACCTCTGGCGCACCTACGACCGTATGCGCCTCCTGGAAGAACAGCTCTTCGACCAGTACAACCTCACCCCCCAGCAATACAACGCCCTCCGCCTGCTCCGGGCCGCCCAACCTGCATCCATCCCCACCCTCAACATCGCCTCGCGCCTGATCTCCCGCGCCCCCGACATCACCCGCCTCCTCGACAAACTCCACGACCGAAAGCTCGTCGAGCGCCACCGCCCCGCCGACAATCGCCGCACCGTCATGATCAGCATCACCCCCGCCGGCCTGGAACTCCTCGACAAAGTCGCCCTCGACGTCCGCGACTGCCACACCCGCCAACTCGGCCACCTCTCCCAGTCCCAAATGCGCACCCTGATCGACCTCCTCCACAAAGCCCGCGCCCCCCACGAACCCGAAGGTAGCGACTGGACCTGAACCAGCCGATGACAACGGCAAGGAGACCCGATGAATCTCAAAAGAAATTCCTCTGTCCGCGTCTCTGCGTCTCTGCGTCTCTGCGGTTGTTTTCTCTTCCTCTTTTCCTTCCTCAGTTGCAACAAAGCCCCCTCCTCTTCCTCCGGCCTGACCAAAATCAAAGTCGGCTACATCGGCCTCACCTGCGAAGCCCCCATCTTTACCGCCTACGAGAAGGGCTTCTTCAAGGAAGAAGGCCTCGACGTCGAACTGGTCCGCTGTGAATGGGCCACCTACAAAGATGCCCTCGCCCTCGGCCAGTTCGACGTCACCCACCACCTGATCATGTACTTCCTCAAGCCCCTCGAGCAGGGGCTGGATGTCAAATTCACCGGCGGCATCCACCGCGGCTGCCTTCGCGTTCAGGCCGGCGTCAATTCAAATATCAAAACCGTCAAGGACCTCCGCGGCAAAAAAATCGGCGTCCCCGGCCGCGGCACGCCACCGTTCATCTTCGCCTCTCGTGTGCTTGGCGCAAACGGCATCGACACCACCCGCGAAATCGACTGGCGCGTCTTCCCCGCCGGTGAACTGGGCCTGGCGCTCGATAAAGGCGAAGTTGACGCCGTCGCCGACTCCGAGCCCATCGGCTCCCTCCTTCTGGCCCAAGGCAAGGTCCGCAACATCGCCGACCAGGCCAAGGATGCGCCTTACAAAGACGAGTATTGCTGCGCCGTCCTGGTGAACGGCAAGTTCCTCCAGAAAAACCCCAAGGCCGCCGCCGGCGCAACCCGTGCCCTCCTCAAAGGCGCCAAGTGGGTCGAAACCAACCCGATGGCCGCCGCCCGGCTCTCCGTCGAGAAAAAATACCTCGCCTCCACCCCCGAGCTCAACGCGATTGCCATCCACAATCTCAGCTACATCCCCAGCGTCAGCGGCGCCGAGGATGCGGTCAATTCCGCCGCGGCCGAGATGAAGACCGCCCACATGCTCAACGACAACACCAACGTCGCCGACCTCGCCAAACGCGCCTTCGTTCATCTCGACGGCGTGACCGATGACTGGATCAAAAATCTTCCCATCGAAAAAGTGGCCGGCGGCCAGCTTCCCCCAAACCTGAACATCCTCCAGTTCGCCGGCTCCCTCGGCGGCGACAAACTCCCCTCCTGCTGCATCCCCCATCGCGACCGCATCCCCCTGGTGGAAACGGCCGAAAGTGTCCCCGTGAAGAGATGAACCGCCAAGAGATGACCATGGCCTCCAACGGAGTCGATTTCGCCGTCGAATCCCCCTCCCAGGGCGAGCGCCCCGCGCCCGCCCCGGCCGCGCCGCCGCAGCCCGCTCCAATCCCCGCATCGTCAGCCTCCCTCCCGCGCACCATCCTCCGCTCGCTCCTCATCCCCATCGCCACCCTCATCGCCCTCGCCGTGCATTTTCTGATCCCCAACTCCGAGCCCACTCCGCCAACCAGCGCCTATCCCATCCTTCTCCTGATCATTCTCGCTCTCTCCTCTTTCATCGCCCTTGTTCAGGTTTTCTCCCCCGCTCTGCGCAGCTGGTTCCAACCAAGAGTTCGCCTCCTCTCCGCCGCCATGCTGGTTCTCTGCGCCTGGCAATTGATCACGCTCAAATTCGCACTCCTCCCCCTGCCCTATTTCCCTTCCCCCGAGCTGGTCCTCCAATCGCTCCTGCTCGACCGCGCCCTCCTCTTTGAATCCACCTGGCGCTCATTGATCCTCCTCGTCGGCGGCTACACGTGCGGCGTCCTCGCCGGCCTGGTCTCCGGCATCTGCATCGGCTGGTCCGTCCGCGTCCGCTATTGGGGCATGCCGATCCTCAAGATCGTCGGCCCCATCCCCGCCACCGCCTGGATTCCGCTGGCCATGGTTCTCTCCCCATCGGCCCTGGTCTCGGCCATTGCGCTCATCGCCCTGGCCGTCTGGTTTCCCGTCACCATGCTCACCGCCTCCGGCATCTCCAACGTCCGCGTCGCCTATCTCGACGTCGCCAAAACGCTCGGAGCCAATCGCAGCTACCTGATCTTCCGCGTCGCCATCCCGGCCGCTCTGCCGAGCATATTCATTGGCCTGTTCATGGGCCTGGGCACCTCGTTCCTCACGCTCATCGTGGCCGAAATGATGGGCGTGAAAGCCGGCCTCGGCTGGTACATCACCTGGGCCCGCGACTGGGCCGAATATTCCAAAGTCTTCGCCGCCCTGATCATCATGGCCGCCTTCTTCTCCACCATCATGACCCTCCTCTTTTTCATCCGCGACCGCGTCCTGGTCTGGCAGAAAGGGGTGATCAAGTGGTAACTCGTGGCACGGGCATCTTGCCCGTGTTTTCCCCCACGTACCACGGGCGTCCCGCCCGTGTCTTTCTGATTCCCATTTCAAAGTCATGAGCACCCTCACTCCCAACCTCCGCCCCCCCGCCAATCACCACGATGGTGCCTCCTCCCTCACCATCCGCAATCTCAGCAAGACCTACACCCGCGAAGATGGCGTCTCGGTCGAAGCCGTTCACGATCTCTCCCTCACCATCGACGCCGGCGAACTGGTCTCCCTCGTCGGCCCCTCCGGCTGCGGAAAATCCACCTTGCTCCGTCTTCTGGCCGGCCTTGAAGGTCCCACCACCGGCCAGCTCCTCATCGGCGCTGAACCGATATCCGGCCCCAGCGCCGATCGCGGCCTGGTCTTCCAGGACCCCAACCTCTTCCCCTGGCTCACCGTCCGCCGAAATATGCAATCCGGCCTCGTCGCCCGCCGCATCCTGCGCGAGCGCAAACACGAGGTCGATGAATTCATGAAGCTCGTCGGCCTGGAATCCTTCGCCGATTCCTACCCCCACCAACTCTCCGGCGGAATGGCCCAGCGCGTCGGCCTCGCCCGCGCCCTCGTCAACCACCCCCGCGTCCTCCTCCTCGACGAACCCCTCGGCGCCCTCGACGCCTTCACTCGCATGAAAATGCAGGATGAAGTCCTCCGCCTCTGGCAAAACCGCGGCACCACGATGCTCCTCGTCACCCACGACATCGACGAAGCCATTTACATGTCCGACCGCATCGTCCTCATGAGCCCCCGGCCCGGCCGGGTGGATCGAATTATTCAAGTTGACCTTCCCCGCCCCCGTGTGCGGCATTCGACGGAGTTCTTCCAACTGCGCACGCGCATCCTCGATCTGCTTCACCTGGGATCGGCGACCGAGGCGTCTCCATGAGCGGGTTGGGTTTGTTCGGTCAAAAAATTGGGTGGAAGGGGAGCCAAAAGTGGCGTTTTTGGGATGACAGAGCGGTTTTTGGTTGGAACTGGTGGCTTTGCTTTTACTGAGCACGCGAATCGAGGATCCACGAATTACACGATTACGGGGAGATGACGATTGGGTTCGTTTTGTAATTTGGCGCGTTGTCGGTGCGTTGGGGGTTGAGGGCTCATGCTCCGGTAAAGCTGGGGAATGGGCGCTGGTACGGACGAGTGGCTGAAAAGACGGCATTGGACCTCCCCCTTTCATATAAAAGCCGTCAGGAGGTTCGCGCAGCGAACCTACCGTGGTTATACGTTTTTTGGATGAGTTTGTTCGGTAAAAATTTTAAGAAACCCGCCAATGTTGGCTATTGCTTCGATGCGACATCAAGGCAAACGATGGCGATGTCGCGGTCACCGGCTGAGTCAAGTATTCGGGCGGCGACATCAAACCACGCCGCAAAATCCGGCTCAGATGGATCAGCCAAATTGAGTGCCGTTGCTACCCTGCTCATGGCATTATAGAGGCAGAGCAGTTTACCGAACTCGTGGCGGTAGTGAAACCAAGTCCGGAAATCCTCTTCGGGATTATCTCCGTGCGACCCATGCGGAGTCGGGATTAGAAGCTCATGCATAAGATCAGCGGGCGCGGGTACACACCCTGCTGGATCGGGGTTGGCCTTTTGCAGTGCTCGTAACGCCTCTACCCACGTCGGCGGAAACAAACGCTCGCGTATTATGCGCAGCCGCCGATCTGCGGCGGCACGGCACATATCTTTGGACGGCTGTGAGCCCATCTTTCGACCTCTGTTCTAGGAGCGAGGTTCATTTGTCTATGTTACGAAGCCGGGGGCGGTTGCCAAGCCGTTGATCCTAACTGCGAAGTGCTCGTGCTCCGCGATTCTCGGAGTGGGAAAGACGTTGGGAGATTCGGCGCGGTGTACGGTGGATTAGCTCCCGGCGGTCCTCTTTACATCCAAAACCATGAACGCATTAGGCGGCTGACTTTGACGTAGTAGTACGTGCTTACGGTGAGTGTGAGGGCAACGGTAAGGAATACGAACATACCCGAAGGAGAGCCAAAGAATCGGCTGATCGCAAAGAAGTCCGGCCCCAAGAGGCCCGCTCGGACATGCCACCACCCTGCCGCGAATCCCAGCCCGAATACGAATCCGGGGAAAATAACGAGCGATGACCAGATGTAACAGAGGACGCGACCTTGCTCAATATCCTTTCGCCACTTCTGACATCGGGGACACCTCACCGCTCGCTGTGGTATCTGCTCGGCACACCACTCGCACGCCCGCGTGGCTTGTTCTACGGTTGCCGTTGTCATGGTCGCTCCGCGTTCTAGGAAACTCTTTCAAACCGCTGGATTTGGCATCGCAAAGGCTGCCGTTGGCTCATCAATATCGACACAGCATCGGGAGGTGAGGTTAGGTGGTCAATCAGATGGTCTCGGAAGCCCTCGCCGGATTGCTTAAGAACCACGCCCCTACTGCGCAGAGTGCGTTTTCTCCCTCGATTCCCTCAATCGCCGCAGTGCTATTTCAAAATCTTCGCACGCCACTATGAGGGAGTCGAAAGACAACGGCACCCCCGATTGATCCCCAAGGATCGCGGGTACGTTCAGGCGGCCGCGCAGGCAATTGTACGCCGCTTCCCGGCCAATGAACGCGATGTCGGCACCCGACAGCCCAACGAGACGATCTGCGAAACTTGCTCTGTCAAATGATGCAGTGATGGGCATGGAACGTGTCACAATATCAAGTATCTGTCGGCACCCCGCACGGTCGGGCAATGGGATTTCAATTTGATAGTCAAAGCGCCCGGGGCGTAGCAAAGCCGCGTCAATCAAGTCGGGGCGATTCGTTGATGCTATGATCGTGACTGCGCCGTAATTCCGAACACCATCCATCAGGGTGAGGATCTGATTAACGACTTGGGCTGCATGCCGGTTCACCTCATGGCCCGACCGCCGCTGTGCAATTGCGTCTATCTCGTCGAAGAAAATGATCGTGGGTTGCAATTCCATAGCCTGAGTGAAAAGTTGCCGTAGATTGCTTTCACTCTCACCTACCCATTTGCTAAGAATTTCCGGCCCGGCCACGTCGATGAAATGCGCCCCCACCTCATTCGCAATAGCTTTTGCAATAAGTGTCTTTCCGCAACCCGGTGGCCCGTGCAATAGAATTCCGCGATGGGGTTTTATTCCCAAGCGGTCAAACAATTGCGGCTGTTTTAGCGGCAATTCCACAACCTCGCGGACGGTTTGGAGAATCGGGTCAATACCTCCAATGTGGGCAAACTTCACTTCCGGTATCTGCCGCCCTATAGGATGTGGTTGATCCTCTTCCTCTCCATTCGTGAGGCTATCCAGCAGGTCTGAGTTCGAGGATTCCTTATGGGAACCGCATGGGATAACCGTCCATTTGGGCGCTACCCGCACTCGCCGCCGCTGGATGGCGCTACCAACCACTACGTCCTCCTCGACTGCAACCCAGTCAGTATCCTTCGTCAAATTGATAACGTCGGGTAGCTCATCAACCGCCGCGTTCACGCGAGCAGCATCATACACATCGCATAATTCCAACGATTCAAGCGCGGCTTCGCGGGCCAGCGTTTCTTTCAACTTTGCCTTATCAATACGCCAAACGTCCTCTGACTCGAATTCGCCAAAATGATACCATCGCTTGTAGTGCTCTTCTTCCCACGCGCCTTCGGGCATCTCTAGGCAAATACCTTTGTGGAAGCGACACCCCCACGTTCGATTCCGACCGTCATGATTGCAGTATGTGGCCTGATCGAGCGCCACACGATAGCTACCATTGCAAACAAGCACACGCCCCTTTCTACGAAGTTCATTGAGTGAAACCTCATTGCCGTCCAGCATCAATGCACTTCCACGCCAATTCTTCACCGTCTCCCAAAGTTTGATTAGCTGCTCGTGCCTCTCGCTGTACTCAGCAGCTTCGACAACTAGCTCGTGCGGCTGCGATGGGTCATCTGTGCGCTTGAACCCCCGAAAAGCTGCTGCATTTCGGAGTACGCTATGAATAGTGCGGGACTTGCTATGCCAGAAAATCAGTCGAATCTGAAAGCTTTGCGGCGATTGCTTAGGCTTTTGCGCAGGCATCGGCGATGATAATACCGACCGTGTTCACGCCGGTTAAGGGATGGTGCAGGCTAATTGCTGATTGACGTTCAGCGGGTATGATTGGAACATGGCAAAATCAGTGCTCGAAAAGATCATCGACCAGCACCGTGCGGAGCCGGGTCTAATCGGGAGCTTGGCGTGTCACCTTCACCAAAACGAGCCGGTTGCGCAGCAGCACCGCGATCAGCGGGAGTTTGAGGTTTTTTGGCGAGATCGGGGCGGTCATTCACGATGCACAATCTTCGTTGCCAAGGGGTCGGAAGATTGCATAGCGCAGATTGATCTTCACGATGACAAGACTGTCCGAGTTGAAGCTCACGAGCCGGTCAGCGTCACCATCGACCCA
>JBGPEF010000117.1:0-12315 GCA_041482675.1 Tepidisphaeraceae bacterium
ATCTTCTTCGTCAGGTCGCCGTTGGCGACGGCGATGGTCACGTCGGCGATGTTTCGCACCTGGGCGGTCAGGTTGCTCGCCATCGCGTTGACGCTGTCGGTCAAGTCCTTCCACGTGCCGGCGACTCCCGGCACCACCGCCTGGCCGCCTAGCTTGCCTTCCGTCCCCACTTCGCGGGCGACGCGGGTCACTTCGGAGGCGAACGAGCGAAGCTGATCGACCATCGTGTTGATCGCTTCCTTGAGCTCGAGGATCTCTCCGCGGACGTCCACCGTGATTTTCTTGGACAGGTCGCCATTGGCCACGGCGGTGGTCACGGCGGCGATGTTGCGCACCTGGGCCGTCAGGTTACGCGCCATACTGTTCACCGAGTCGGTCAGATCTTTCCAGGTACCGGCGACGCCTTTCACCTCGGCCTGGCCGCCGAGCTTGCCTTCGGTGCCCACTTCGCGGGCCACGCGAGTCACTTCGGAGGCGAACGATCGCAATTGGTCCACCATGGTGTTGATGGTGTCTTTGAGTTCCAGAATTTCGCCCTTCACGTCCACGGTGATCTTTTTGGACAGGTCGCCGTTGGCGACGGCGGTGGTCACGGCGGCGATGTTGCGGACCTGGGCGGTCAGGTTGCCGGCCATGGAGTTCACGGAGTCGGTGAGATCTTTCCAGGTGCCGGCGACGCCTTTCACTTTAGCCTGGCCGCCGAGTTTTCCTTCGGTGCCCACTTCGCGGGCCACGCGGGTTACTTCTGATGCGAACGAGGAGAGCTGGTCCACCATCGTGTTCACCGTCTTGGCGGTGCGCAGGAATTCGCCCTCCAGCGGCCGGCCTTCGATCTCCAGAGCCATCGTCTGCGACAGATCGCCCTTGGCCACTGCGCCCAGCACGCGGGCGGTTTCGGAAATCGGGTGCACGAGGTCGGAGATGAGCCCGTTGATGGCGGCCACTTTGGTGGCCCAGGAGCCGGAAACCTCACCGATGCCGACGCGCTGGGAAATCTTTCCTTCTTTACCCACGACGCGGGAGAGCCGCTCGACTTCGGTTGCGAGGCGGTCGGTGATCTCAATTACATCATTGAAGGTGTCAGCGATTTTGCCCTCGAGCCCGGGCCAATCGACTGGAAGACGAACTGAGAAATCCCCCTTCTTGAGAGCGGTCAGCGCAGCCAGCAGGTCCTTCTTGTATTTTGCCTCGCTGGTGAGCAAGCCGCCCAGAACATCGCTGGTCAGCTCCGGTCTGGGCATGCACTTCTCGGCCGGCGTTGTTGGCGCAGGCGCATGCGCCGCCGGCGCTTTCTGCTGCCCGTGTCCATTGCCATCCCCGTTACCGCGTCCGGGGGTATCCGACCTGCGCACACGAGAAGCCTGCGATTTGGATTTCATAGCAACTCCAACGCGCTTTATTGGGAGGACTTTGGACTGATTACGAATCCCATTCGGTTTAGAACGATCACCGGATGATATGGGTTCCTGGCAGGTGCAGTTACGACCGCGCCCGACCTTTACAAAGAGCTACCGACCACAATGGATGAGCAATACAAAGCGGCACTGTAGCCCACAGCGCTGCTTCTCCTAACCTACTAATTCTTCAATGGAATATGCAATACCAGAAGTGTCGATTTTCCGACAAATCCTAGCCCGCCCGCCCGCCTGGGGAGGTCGATCGGGCGGGCCGCAAAAACCGCCGATTCAGTCCAAATCGTCGGGGATATGATCCAAATCCCGATATGTTCTGGGCCGCTGGACCGGCTGGGGCAAAACTGGCTCATCACTGATCAAGTGACGGTCTGTGGAACCGGTCTTAACCACCACGGGGACGGCCGGCTGGGCGGGTTCTGCGCGGCCGGCCGTGGCTATGGCAACCTCGGCCGCATTTGCAGCTCTGCCGCGGCCTCTTCCGCGTGACCCTCTCCGCCGCCGTCCCCCAGTCTGCTGTTGCTCCTCCGGCCCTTCCTGTACTCGACCTTTGGCAAGCGGCGCAGGCGCTGCCGTCTGAGCGGGTTGTGAATTCTGGGCAACCGGAGCCGGCGGCCGCGATTGATTTTGCTCCTGCCTGCCCCGCCCCCGACCTCTGGAGCCCCGGCCTCTTCCGGCCCTTGCGGGCTCCTGCTCCTGTTCTTCGCGCGGCTGCTCCTTTTCCTGCGCTTCTGGCTTCGCCCCAACTGGTTGGGGCTCTTTGACCTCCGCCTCGTCCTCCCTCCAGTGGTCCTCATCGCGCTCTGATTCCTCGGCAACTTCGGGCCGCGTTTCCTCTCCTTCCGCCGCATCAAGAGGGGCGGGCGGGGGCGCAATTTCGGCCGAGTCGGCCATTAATTCCTCTTCCCGCTGCTCGACGGCGTCCTCGACGCGATCCATGTCGAAGCCTTCTTCGGGTTCATCGCGGTCGCCTGGACCCACGGATTGGGGCTCCGGGCGCTGCTGTGGCTTTTGCTGAGGTCTCTGATCTGCCCGGCGCTGATCTTTGCCTCCGACGCGGGGGCGATCATCCCTTCCGCGTGGTCGCTGATCCCGGCGATCGCCGCGATGTGCGCCCTGCGGCAGCGGCGGCCGCGCCATTGGGGCGCCGGCCGCTACCTGCGGAGTCATCCCCAACTCTTCCAGGAACACCAGACCGTCACGCGAGTCATATAGTTCCAAAGTCATCGCATCCATGCCCAGATTGGGGTCGGTCTTGATCATGATGCGCTTGCGCCAGTGCTGCTCCAGCGCGGCCAAAGTGGCCCGTTTTTTGTTCTGCAAATAGAACGCCACTTCCGGACAGACCGCCAGCTCGATGCGGAATACCCGCTGATCATTGGCCGCAATCGCCAGGCGGCGCATGACATCCAGGGCCATACTCTCCGGCGTCTTCACCAGGCCGGCGCCTTTGCAATGCGGGCAATCAAAGTAGATGGAGCGTTTGAGCGATGGCCGCATGCGCTGGCGCGTCATCTCGATGATTCCAAACTGGCTCATCCGCAGCATTTTGGTCTTGGCGCGATCGTTCTTGAGATTGTCGTGCAGGCGTTTCTCGAGATCCCGCCGATGGCGCTCATAGCGCAGGTCGATGAAGTCGCAGATGATCACGCCGCCCAGGTCGCGCAGGCGAAGCTGTCTGGGGATTTCATCCGCCGCTTCCATGTCGGTCTTGAACGCCGTGGTTTCGGCATCCGCATGGTCGCGGAATTTTCCGCTGTTGACGTCGATGGCCACGATCGCCTCGGTTGAGTCGATGACCAGCGATCCACCGCTGGGGAGCGGCACGTGGCGGCTGTACATCTGCTCGATTTCGCGCTCGATGCCATATTCGTGGAACAGGGGAACCTGCCCCTCATAGAGCTCGAGCTTGTTTCGTGTCCGGGGCAGGGCGATTTTGATGAAATCCTTGATCCGCCGCGCCACGTCCTTGTTGTCAACGATGATCCGTGTGACGTCGCTGGTGAAAACATCGCGCACGGTGCGCGTCACCAGGTCGCCTTCGGTATAAAGCTCGATCGGCCCCGGCCCGCTCTTGATTTTCTTATCAATGTTCTGCCACAGCCGCGTGAGATAGGTCAAATCCTTCTGAATCTCCGCCTTGCTCTTACCCACGCCGGCCGTGCGGATGATAAAGCCACATTCCCGGGGAGGTTTGAGCGCATCGAGAATCTGTCGCAGTCGCCGCCTCTCGACTTCATCCTCGATCTTGCGCGAGACGCCCAGTTTGCTCATTCCCGGCATCATCACCAGGATTCGGCCGGGAATTGAGAGGTAAGTCGAGAGCGTTGGGCCCTTGGTGCCAATTCCCTCCTTGATGATCTGCACGATCATTTCATCGCCGCGGCGCAGACAGCGCTGAATTGGCGGGCGATCGCGACGGGCCATCTTGCGCCCCACCGACTCGGTGATTTCATCGCCGCGCTTGCCAAAATAGCTGGGCATCAGATCGGAGATGTGCAGAAACCCGTTGCGTCCCAGGCCAAAATCGATGAACGCCGCCTGGATGGACGGCTCGACGTTGGTGACGCGCCCCTTGTAAATATTGCCGACGTGTGACGTGGCACTCGTTCGCTCCATGTAGAGCTCTTCGAGTCTTCCATTCTCCACCAGTGCAATCCGACATTCCTCCCCCTCCGACACATTAATCAACATTTCCTTAGCCATGTTCTCCATCACAAGTGCTGAGTGCTGAGTGCTGAGTGATGAGGAATCAATCCTCTCAAGACTCAGCACTCAGTACTCAGCACTCTCTTTCTAAAAAGCCTCTGGATCGATCTTCCGCGTTTCTTCGCGCAGGAAGTGCAATACTTGTCTCTCGCTGTCGAAGCTCATGACGCGTCTGGCAACCTGCCGCGCGTGTTCGAGCGTCGTCAGTCGAATTATTTTTTTCACCTCGCCGATGTCCGGGCTGTTCATGCTGAATATTGTTAATCCCAGACCCAGCAACAACAAAGTGTACAGCGGTTCCCCCGCCATTTCACCACATACGCTCACGCTAACTGAATTACGGCTCCCGGCCCGGATGACATCGCGGATGAGCGCCAAAACCGCCGGATGCCCCGGGCAAAACAGCCCCGCGACCTTTTCGTTGGTCCGATCCACCGCCAGCGTGTACTGGATCAGGTCGTTCGTGCCAATCGAAAAGAAATTGACTTCCCTGGCAAATTGGTTGGCCATCAAAGCGGCCGAGGGCACTTCAATCATCATTCCGATGGGAATGTCGCGCCGGAATTCCTGTCCTTCATCCTCCAGTTCCTCCATCACGTCGTTCAAAATCATCTTCGCCTGCCGCAGTTCCATCAGCGTGCTGATCATGGGGAACATGATCCGCACATCCCCCAGCACGCTCGACCGCATGATCGCCCGCAACTGCCGCTTGAACATCGGGATGTCATGCAGGCACATGCGGATGGAGCGGTCGCCCAAAAAAGGGTTGCGCTCCGGCGTCGGCGATTTCGATTGGGTGTATTTATCCGCCCCAAGATCGAGCGTCCTGATCACCAGCGGCTTTCCCGCGAGTCGCCGCAGCGAATCCGCATACGCATTATAGTGATCTTCTTCGGCCGGTTCCTTCTCGGCCGCCATATATAAAAATTCGGTCCGATAAAGGCCGATTCCCATGGCTCCCCGGCGGATCGCGTCATCGGTTTCTTCGGGAAACTCAATATTGGCCTGGAGACTGATGACGTGCCCATCCTTGGTTACGGCCGGCAGCGTCTCGAGTTCGCGCAGGGAAATTTCCTGCGCTTCCCGCTTTTTCTCATACTCCCGGTGCTCGGCGAGTTGTTCCTCATCCGGATCGATGATCACCACGCCGCGGTTGCCATCGATGATGATGACATCTCCGCCGCTGACCTCGGCGGTGATATTTCCCAGGCCCACCACGGCCGGAATCCCCATGGCCCGGGCCACGATGGCCGTGTGACTGGTGCGGCCGCCAACATCGGTCGCGAAGCCCCGCACGTGCGACCGATCCAGCGCCGCCGTCTGCGAGGGCAAAAGATCGTGCGCAATCACGACGACGTCGCTGGTCAAATGAAGCAGGCTTTCCTGTCTCTCCCCGATCAAGCCATGCAGGATGCGCCGTTCGATGTCATGGACATCCTTCACCCGCTCCGAGAGATACCGGTCCGGCATGGCCTGAAAATTTGCCGCATACTTCCGCATCACGACCGACACGGCATATTCGGCCGTCACCTTCTGCTCCTGGATCATCTTGACCACGGGATCGATCACCGACTTGTCCCGCAGCACCGCGATGTGAAAATTGAGGATATTCCCGATCTCTTTGCCGTATTTCTCCTCCATTCCCCGCCGCAGCCCCTCCAGCTCGGCCACCGACTTCTCGATCGCCTCCTTGAACCGCGCCACCTCCGCCGCAACCGCCTTCTCCTCGATATGTCTCCTGGGGACAGCCAGATCCTCGGCGTCCAGCACCACAGCCGTGCTGATCACCACACCGGGAGAAACCGCTATGCCCTTCTTGATCTCCATGAACCGCCATCACTCTTCGCCAAACTTTTCTTCAACCAATTTCGCCAGTTTCTCCACAGCAGCCTCGGCATCCTCTCCCTCGGCCATGATCTTCAGAGGCGTGCCTTCCACGGCCGCCAGGATGATCATCTGCATCACGCTCTTCCCATCCGCCTCTCCGGGCTCCTCTCCAAAACTCTGGACCTTCACATCCGATTTGAACTGGTTGGCCAGATCCACGAACTGCATTGCCGGCCGGGCGTGAAGGCCAAGCTTGTTGCGGATGACGATGTCTCTGGAGGCCGTAGGCATCTGTGTGGGGGCGGAGATTCCCGCCCTTCTCCGGGCATTGGGTGAACAACTACTTCATTTGCCCTGATCGGCCTCATCGAGCAGATCTGCGATGGCATCGCGGGTCGTGCTTTGCTTCAAAAACCGCCGGAATGTGTCCTTCTGGAGGCTGGTGAACACGATGTTCATGGCCTGCAAATGCTGCTGCGGCTGATTCTCCGGCGAAAGCAGCAGCACCACGCTGTAAACCGGCTGATGATCCAGCGCCGCAAAATCAACTCCGCCGACACTCCGGCCTATCGTGGCCGCCATCTTTTTGATCCTGGGATGCTTGACGTGCGGTACGGCAACACCCTTCCCAAACCCGGTCGACCCATTCTTCTCCCGCTTGACCAGCGCTTCGACGACCTCCTGCACCACCCCCTCCGGCAGGGCCCCGGCGGCCGCCAGCGCGGCCACCAGCTCGTTTAACACTCCATCGCGATCCTGCGATTTCAACTCCGCAACAATGGCGTCCCTGACAACAAATTCGCTGAATTTCATTTGCTCTGCTCAATTCTGACTTCAGAATTCTTTGTTCTTTATTCCCCTCTCAACCTTTTGTCATCGCCCCCACTGTGCTTTCGATTGCGATACTTGTCCTTCAGGTCGCTCAGCTGCCGCTCCAGCTTGTCGATGCAGCCATCGACGCCGGCATAGGCATCCCCGACATCGTGATGGGCGATGAACATGTGCTTGTGCTCGGCATTCACGATCATCTCCACCTTGGTCACATCCTTCCCCGCATCGAAAATCACCTCGATCTCCTGGATGCGGTCATAATATTTCAGCAGCTTATTGGCCTTCTGCTCCGCATATTTTTTGAGTGCCTCAGTGACATCCATATGACGAGCCGCGACGGTCACAATCACGGTTGACTCCTTCCGTTCATCGAGTGCCCACCAGTTTTTCATTGTACAGGAAAACCCCAAATTCCACCGCTAGGCGATTCGCGCTCAAATCTGTCCGGCGGGCTGCGTCCCACCCAACTGAGTGCTGCCGGGAGATTGTGCGCCAATGGCGGCCTGCCCGCCGGCGGTCAATTGTTTCCCCTCCGCCGCGGCGTCTCCTGCCTTGGGCACCTTCGGAGTGCTTACCCCGCCGGTCACCAGCAGCCTCATGGCTTCCTCAACCGTCAGCGGCAGCTCCACCACTCGATTCCTGGGCACGACCACCACGTATCCACTGAATGCCGTCGGTGAGGAAGGGATGAAGACCGTCACCATGTCGTGCCCCACCGCTTCCGACAAACTCGTCAACCCCGGGCCGGTTACCAACCCTATTGACCAGATCTCATCATTGTGCGGCTTGATCGCCACCACGCGGCTGGCCTGCAACTGGTTCTTGCGATCCGCCAGCACAAAATCCGTGACCTGTTTCACCGCCGGATAAATCGCGCGAATCAGCGGGACTCGCATGACGGCGGTCTCAAGGATTCTCCAGGCGGTCCTGCCCAGGAAATTGCCGACAATCAATCCGACGAAATAAACCAGGATGATCGCCAGCAGCACCCCCAGCGCCTCCTCCAGCCATTTGGGTACATTTTGCTCCCACGTCCACTTCACATATCCGATCCCCCCCGCGCCATGAACCCGCGCGCTGGCCAGCTTGATGAGCCAGATAATGTGCTGGCCCAGATACTCCCAAAGGATTTCCCAAAGCTTGATCAGCAGCAGCAGCGTGATCAGAGTGGGCAAAACCGTTGCCAGGCCGCGGAGGAAGAACCTGCGAAAATCCTCGCCAAAGCTCACTTTTTGAAAATTCGCCACCAGCGCCGGCCGCTTGTCCCCCGACCCCGCCTCAGGCCCGGGTGTAGAGACGGTCTCCGATTTGATGTACACTGGCTGACTCACCACGGCATTCTGGATTACCCGCCCTCAAAGATCAACGTCAGCGGCGGTCGCGACGGCTATTCACTTCTCCTCCGCCGGCCGGGTGGTCGGCTTGGGCGGGGGCTTCTCGATGGTCGCTTTGGCAAAGTCCTTCACGAACTGCTGCGAATCCTTCTCGATTACTTCCCTGGCAAACTGCCGTTGGCGATCCAGAGGCACCCCACCCATCGCCGCCAATCCCAACATTCGCGATTGCCAGGCTTCATCCAGCAGCATCCGCTGCACATTGGGCGCGCGCTCGTCCACAGGCCCGGCAAAAGTATAGATGAATCCGGCCCATGCTCTCACGTTCGGGTCCGCATCGGTACGAAGCTTCCTCACCGCCTCGATCAAACTCTCTCCCTTGGTCCGAACCTCCGGCGGCTGGTCCTTCTGCGCCTTGAGCGTCATCCCCAGTGTGGCCAGCACTTCCATGCTGCGCATCTTTTCCCGCGGGTCGCCGGTCTGAAGCAAACTGATCGCCTTGCCCATCGTCTCCTCAGTCGGGGCAAAGGCCGACCGCTCCATCCCCTTGCTCAACTCCTGCGACTGGCCTCCTGGCCCCGAAGTCACGCCATCGCGCGCCGGCAGCGGATTGGTCCGCAGCGTCACCCGCATCCCAATCGGTGGTCCGGGATTCTGGCTCAGAAAGATCGACAGCGCCCCCTGGTCCACCCGCACGGTCCTGATGATCGTCTGCCGAGGCTTGAGTACGATGCGATCGGTGATCCGCTCATAGCACACGCCGGTCATTGTCCGGGCGGCCAAACCCGTCAACTGCACATCGAACCACAGCCCCGGCTTGATAAACCCATCCTCCCCGATGGACAGGTCGTAATCCGAGGTGTTTTGGATCGCCACCCGCACCAGGAGCGGCTCACCGTAGGGCTGGGAGATCTTCACAGGCTCGCCGCGGATCAGGTAAAACTGCTGTGGCGCGTCGATCGCCCGCATCCAGTCTTTTGGAAATTTGGAAAGAGCGTCCGTGAGTGCTGCCGCCTCGGGCTTTGGGGCCACCTTTACCCCCATGTCGCGCAGATCGTGAAACAGCATCGCCCCCAGGAGGCCGCTGCCGTATTTGTTCAGGAGTTTTGCTGCCTCGGCCTTCGCTTTGGCTGGATCATCCATCGCGTATACGCGCACCAGTCCGAGCGCTGCAAATGGATCCTTCTCGGCCGCCGCCGACAACTTTACTTTGGCCTCAGCGGTCTTGCTGGGCTGAAGCAGGAACAACCACCCCTCCATGCGGGCGATGAACGACTTGGATTGCTGATCCTCCGGATCGGACAGCGGCCTGATCACCCCCAGCAGCCTTTCGGCCTCGATCGTCTGCCCATTAAAATAAAGCTCAAACCAGGCCAGGCTGCCCAGCACCTGCAAATAGGAATCCTTCAGCTCCGGATCATCGGACTTCTTGAGTCGATCGATATCTCCGCCCAAATCCGGCGGCGGGAGCGCGCCCTCGGCCACCGGCCGCGTGGTCGCCTCCCGCACCCCCATCTTCGAGCGCACCACCGCGACATTATTCACGAGTGCGTTGCGGGCCTGCGTCCGCAGCTTATCCGCCGCCTCCCTGGACCCGCCGTTCTTCTCGATGAGCAACCGCAGCACCAGCGCGGGATAATTTTCAGGCTCTTTTGTGATGATCTGGTCGAGGATTGGCTGGGCCTGTTGAATCTGGTCGCCAATGAAATACTCGCTGGCGACCTCGACGATGATTGCCAGCGGCGGGACCTGCCGCGATCGTTGCCAGATGATCCCCGCGTAGTTGTACCACTTGAGCGCATCGTTGACTAAACCGGCCGATGCCAGCTCGCGCGCCACCTCGACGACCAGATCGGCCACGCATGGATTCGATCGCATCAGCGCCAACAATGCGTTAAACCGCTCCGCCTGCGAGCCTCCGGCCGTCGTTTGCTGATACTGGTAATAAAGAGCCTGCCAGTTCACGGGATTGAGCGCCAGCGACTGCTTGACCATCTCGGCCGCCTGGGCGGCCTCCCTCTTTTCCAGACTCAGCATGGCGCAGCGCCACGCCGCGGCCGAGCGAACTTCGGGCTCGATCGCTTCATTGGGCACCAGGCCGCGCAGATAGTTGAGCTTCTCATCGGCCGTCTGCATCTTGTCGACGACGAGGTCGATGTATTCGAGCTGGGCCACGCGATCTTCCGGCTGCAATTTTCGAAGTGCGCCAAGAGTTTCCAGCGCCCCCGCCTTGTCGTTAAGTGCAATCTGTGCATCGGCCAGCAGGCGCGCATATCGCGGATTGGCCGGATCGCATTCCCGGGCGGCCTTGAGCAGCGCCTCGGCCTGCCGCATTCCCGGCTCGCTGGGCGCAGCCTCTGACCTGAGCATCCGCTGGGCCAGTTCTGCAAACCGCAGCGCCAGCGCCGGGCCGCTCGCCGGAGCGTCTTCCGCCGCGCACAACCGGGCGCCCAGCGCGCCAACCACCGCAACGATCACGGCCAGAGCGACCGATTTCCGTTTAAGCATCTTCAATCAAATCCTTCTGAGCCCGACCTGATCCATCTTTCCTTAAATTCCCACTGCAAACAACCCCTTCTCTATCGCCCGGCGGAATTGCACCTGCATCGGCGAGGCGCATGGCTACTCGCTCGCTCGCGTCCCTCATCCCATCCAAATATTAGAGACCCCTACTGCCGCCCGGCAAGGGCCAGCGCCACCGCCGTGACCCCGGCCAGCATGAACACCAGCACCCCGCACAACCTCAAAATATCACTGACAAGATCACGGCCATAAACCCAGCGTCCGATAACTGACAGCATGACCACCTGAGCGGCGGCCGCTAACCCGACGGCAGCGCAACGAGCGCCCCAGGCGGCCGACTCTCCAGTCATTCTCCACTGCATCACAATCGAGTCCGCATTCTGCCAACCCCACAGCGCAGCGATGAGCAATACGACGGAAACTGCGAATCCCAGCACCAATCCCACGCGCCCGATCATCTGACCTCCTTGTCAGCACTCGATCATTATGCGCTGGAATTGGGCGATTGCCAGAAACGGCCCGAACAACTCGTCTCAGGGAGTGATTCGCTCCAGATTGTGCATGTAAGGTCTGAGAATCTCTGGAATGATGACGGAACCGTCGGCCTGTTGGTAGATCTCGAGAATGCTGATGAGGACTCGGGGGCA
Source organism: Tepidisphaeraceae bacterium (assembly GCA_041482675.1). Lineage (GTDB taxonomy): Bacteria > Planctomycetota > Phycisphaerae > Tepidisphaerales > Tepidisphaeraceae > JBGPEF01. The sequence continues at coordinate 11,284 of JBGPEF010000117.1, forward strand.
GGCGATAGCGGTGTTATTGAGGGTATAGCAGAATTGGGGGTTGGCCTTGGGCTCTTTCGGGCGGTAGCGGAGATTGAGGCGGCGAGCCTGGAAATCCTTGAGGGCGCTGCCGGAGTGGGTTTCGCCGTAGGCCCCCCCTGCGCCGCGGGAGGGCATCCAGGTTTCGATGTCGTACATGCGCCATTTGCCCTGGCCCATGTCGCCGGTGCAGTTTTGGACAACCCTATAGGGGAGCTTGAGGGCCTCTAGGATCTGTTCCGCGTTGGCGATGATTTCTTCGTGGAGGGCGATGTGCTCGGCCTCCTCGGCCTTGTGGACGATCACCTGCTCGACTTTGTCGAACTGGTGGACGCGATAGAGGCCGGCGGTGTCCTTCCCGGCCGCGCCGGCTTCGCGGCGGAAACAGGTGGAGAGGGCGCAGTATTTTTTTGGGAGCTCGGATTCATTAAGAACTTCGTTGGAGTGATAGCTGGCGAGGGGGACTTCGCTGGTGCCGACGAGGACGGAGTTGTCTTGAGTGATATATGCCTGATCCCGGCCGGCGGGGAAGTAGCCGGTGCCGATCATCGCTGCTTCGGTAACCAGCACGGGGACGACGAAGGGTTGGTATTTCTTTTTGGTGAGAACGTCCATCGCGAAACGGAGGACGGCATTGTAGAGGAGCGCGCCGTGGCCGCGGACGATGTAGGAGCGGGAGCCGGCGAGTTTCACGCCGCGCTCGAAATCGAGGATGCCCAGTTTGACGCCGAGGGAGGCGTGGTCGAGTTGGTTTTTGTAGAGGGGTTTGGGTGGGATGGATGGGTCGGACCAGGTGCGGACGACTTTGTTTTCATTGGCATCAGCGCCGATGGGCCAGGTGGGATCGGGGATGGCGGGGAGCTGAAGCATGATTTGATTGGCTTCGGCTTCGCCGGCGGATTGCTCCTCGGTGAGGGCCTGTTGTTTGGCTTTTAGCTCGTTGGATTGGGCGACGAGCTTTTCCACTTCGGAGTTGGTGCGGCCTTTGAGCTGGCGTTTGAGCTGGCCGACTTG
>JBGPEF010000118.1:0-12275 GCA_041482675.1 Tepidisphaeraceae bacterium
CAGCCGGCGCCGTTCATTCAAACTCATTGTCAGTGTTCCCATTCACCTGCTTTACCCGCAGGTTCGGGGTGACACTTCTATTGCAACCGCAGGGTGACAGTTCTATTTACCTTTAACAGGTAGGTCCGGCTCTGCCGGACACCGCATTTTCACGCCTTCAGCATCCCCGCCTTCTTCGCATATTCAAATATCCCCCCCGCCTCGATAATCGGCACCACATCCCCCAGCGGCCGCAACGAATGCCTCTGGTTTCGTGTCTTGTTCAACAGATAGTGCTCGTTCAGATGCACTTCCAGCTCATCCCCCGTCTGGATTTTATCAACCAGCCGCTCGGTCGACTCCAGCGGCACCAGATACCCCCCATTGACCGAATTGCGGAAGAAAATCCGTGCATAAAACTCCGCGATCACGCACCCAATCCCCGCCTCGGCCAGCGCCAACGGCGCATGCTCGCGCGATGACCCGCACCCAAAATTCTTCCCCCCCACGATGATCCGATAGTCGCTCTTGAACTCATTCTCCCCCACAAACCGAATGTTCCCCTTCGGCAATCCCGCCTGCGCATCCGGCACGCCGGAATTCGCATACATGCCAAAGAATTTCCGCTCGTCGGGCAGAGATGGATTCAATGAAAGATACTGCGCAGGAATGATCTGATCGGTATCGATATTGTCCCCCAGCACATACGCCTTGCCGCTGATGATCGCTTGCATTTCCAACCTTTCGAAGGTGGGAAATAATAGGGCAAAGCGGGCGAAATTTCACTTCACTTCTTCGATCTTGGGAAGGGGATGCAATTCCAGCCTTCGAAAGTAGATTTCCGACCCCTCGCATTGCAGCAGGATCTGGCCGGCGTTGAAACTCACGTCTTTGATCTGATTTACGACTTGATCGTTCACGGCAATCGTGATCGTTCTGTCCCAGCAGATACAATGAATGCGTGTCCACTGTCCCGCTGGGCTCTCCACGTCCTGGTTTCCCCGGAAGCCGAGAACATCCTTCCATTGAGGGTCTTTCAGCTTCCAATTCAGCCGCCCCACCACCTCGCGATAAGACAAGACCTCGCCGCCCTTCTTCCACCAAGGGTAACCGTCGGGATCGCGGATGTCCGAGATGTTCGCGGTCCAATTGGGCGAAATTGGCACAAGTGCCCTCACTCCGTTGAATTCCCAAATGTAATTTCCCCGGATCTTCAGAAAATCTCCGACCGCCCCCTCCATGATCTGGCATTCAATGGCCGCCTTGTAAGCACCATTCCCATCTGTGCTGTTCCCGTCGGCGCCGTCGGCATGAAAAAAAATCCCTGAATCGCGTGCTTTGTTCTCCCGCCCCCGGAAATTCTTCTCTCCCCATTTGAACTCAGCCACCAACTCATAGTTGGCATATCGCTTCTCAGTCGCCAGATAGCCGAACCCATCCCCGGAAATCCGAATCATCTTGTCCTGAACCGTGAATACCCTTCTGGGGTCTTCCCTCTTGGTGTCCACCAGCCACGTATAAAATTCGGACAGGTCCTTTCCATTGAAGAGGGCGATGGGTTCCTTCGGAGTAATTGGCGGCGGCGGCTCCGGCGGCTTGGGACGTCCGATACTCTGCTTCATCGAGACCAGCACCAGCAGCGGCAATAACAAAGAAACCGGTCTGAACATCGCCACACTCCCGAAGTATTATCGTCGAAAAACCCGATCCGGACACAAAAAGGACTCGCTTTTCCCAGACCCTCACCCCCTTAAAAACATCGTCAACTCTTTTAAAAGGAGGGCCTTATGCCCCGAATCACCGCAACCACTCATCGCAAATCCTTTCTTTACGGCCCCGCATAAACAACAAGACAGGAGCGATCACATGATCGCTCCTGTCTTGGGCACTGGTCTTCACCACCCCATACAAAACGGATGGTGATTGACGTCAATACAAAATCGCATCGCTGGGCGAATCGTCGGGAACTGTCCCGCTCCCGTCATCGATCACGATCTGCTCGCTCGAAGTGTCGTCGCCAGTAAGCACATCGTCCGGCGGCGCTGCATCCGGATTCTCCGGGTCCCACCAGATCGGCCGCATCGCGCCGGCCGGATCGGGGGCAATGTCCCCCGTGTCGTTGCCCCACCACGGGTTCTCGTTGAGGCTGCCATCATCCTCCGTCCACCAGATGGGCCGGGCAAAACGGTGGCTCTTTTCGTTCTTGTTGGCGTCGATCATCGTGTCGCCGTTGTCGAGGCTGTGATCGCTGCCGCCGCCGCCGCGGATGCGGTCGTGGCCTTTGCTGCCATCGAGCATGTCGCTGCCGCCGCCGCCGCGGACTTTGTCATTGCCATCGCCGCCCAGCACCGAATCATTGCCGCGGCCGCCGAACAGCTTGTCGTCGCCAGCGCCGCCGCTGAGCACATCGTCGCCCGCGTTGCCGCGGAGCTTATCGTTGCCCGCGCCGCCGCTGATCAGGTCGTTGCCAGCGCCGCCGGTGATCTTGTCATCGCCGTCGCCGCCGGTGAGCTCGGTGGCGATGTCAATCCCGCCGTGGCCCTGCTTGACGCAAATGTTGTCATCGCCGGCCAGCCCATCGACCTTGATCTTGGTGATGGCAGCCAGCGAGAAGAGCGTAACCGTGCCGTTGACCTTCACGGCCAGCTTGCTGGTGTCTTTGGCGATGCTGATGCGAATGTTGTCGTCCCCGGCCGTGCCGGTCACGCTCAGGACGCCATTGGTCAGAGTCGGCGCTGGAGCTGCCACCCCGCCGGTGGCGTAGTAAATCACGTTGCCGCTCCCATCGTCGATCGGGCCCGCATCGACCGGACCGCCCGAATCGTCAACGGGAGCAGAATCGTCAACGGGAGCGGAGTCATCGACGACATTTCCGCCATCGTCGAGCACTGTGCCATCATCGGCAATCATGTTGAGAATTTTGATTTCACCCTCGCCGTCGGACGACACCAGGTCATCCACGACCTCACCCGAGCCATCGCCCGCGGCCGCCTCTTTTTCGGCCGTGATGGCGGCGATCTCTTCGTCGCTCAGTTCAGGTGCCCGGTCATCGATCCCCTCTACCGCAACACTGATGGAAAGCAGCCGGCGAGATTCCAGGACCTCGAAGACCGCACGATTAAGGATTTGCCCACTCGTCTCTCCTCCGTACATAGCCCGTGCCTCCGTCATAAAACTGGTTTGTGTGCCCTTGACTGACCCTTAAATGGCCCGCCGCCATTGCGGGGGGACGATAGGGCACTTTTTATCAGTCTGGGGGGGTCGCCAAAGCATCGCCACAACCGTAAAGCAGCATAGCACAGGAATTTGCAGATGCCAGCGGCGTTTGCGGCACCGCCAGCGCCGGCTAGGATATCTCACCTCAAAACGGACCCAAAAGTGCGGATTCTGTACATCGATATCGATTCGCTTCGCCCCGACCACCTGGGGTGTTATGGCTATCACAGACCCACCTCGCCCCACATCGATCGCGTGGCCGCCGCCGGGGTGCGGTTTGAGAACTGCTATGCCTCCGATGTCCCCTGCCTGCCCAGCCGAACTTCCTTCGCTTCTGGCCGTTTTGGCATCCATCACGGCGCGATTGGCCAGGGCGGGACGACGGCCGAAATCTTCAGCGAGGGATCCCAGCGCGGTGACCTGTCAAAATGGGCAGAATCAACCTTCGCCATGCAGTTGCGGCAACGGGGCTTGCGCACGGCCACGATTTCATCCTTCGCCGAAGCCCATTCCGCCTGGCATTGGTACAGCGGCTTTCACGAAATGATCAACACCGGCCGCGCCGGAACGGAACGGGCCGATGAGGTCTCAGCCCCGGCCATCGATTGGATCAACCGCAATGGAAAAAAAGATGACTGGTTCCTGCACGTAAATTTCTGGGACCCCCACACCCCCTATCGCACCCCCCCGGAATTTGGCGACCCTTTCCAAAACCAACCCGCGCCGCAATGGCTGACCGAAGAAGTCCGCCGCCAGCATTGGAAACTGCCCGGCCCCCACGGCGCGCAGGAAATCACCGGCTACGACATCGATCCGGCCATCGCCAAGGAATACCCGCGACAACCTACCGCGGCCAATTCCATGGCCGAAGTGAAGCGGATGTTCGATGGATACGACACGGGAATCCGCTACGCCGATGAGCACATCGGGAAAATTCTGGCCACGCTTTCGGATCTGAACGTGCTGGATGAGATGGCGATCCTCATCTCCGCCGATCACGGAGAAAACCTCGGCGAATTAAATGTCTATGGCGATCATCAAACCGCGGATCATCACACCTGCCGCGTGCCATGCATCCTGAAATGGCCGGGTGTAAAGCCGGGAGTGGATGCGGCATTGCACTATCAATTCGATGTGACGGCGACAATCCTCCAATTGCTCGGCGGAAATGTGCCGCCGTCTTGGGATGCCGGGGGCTTTGCCACCGCGCTCAAATCCGGACAAAGCGCCGGCCGCCCCTATCTGCTCATGTCCCAGGCCGCCTGGGCGTGTCAGCGCGCCGTGCGCTTCGATGATTACCTCTGCATTCGCACCTTCCACGACCCACATCACGCTTGGCCCGACTCGATGCTGTTCAACGTCGTAACCGACCCCCACGAGCAGCACGATCTCTCCGACAGCAGCCCCGACTTGCGCGCAACTGGATTAGCCATCCTCGAGCAATGGCATTCGGAGATGATGAAAACCACCCCCGGCAAATGCGATCCGATGCTCACGGTGCTAACCGAGGGCGGAGGCTATTACACGCGCGGAAAGCTGGAGAATTATCTGGAGCGACTACAGAAAACTGGCCGGGCCGATGCAGCGAAAAAACTTTGTCGAAAATTATAGATGGCTCTTCAATAAAAATCTGATACAGTGCCCTTGCTTCATCCGAAGGGGGTTGAGGCGGGTTGAGAGAAAATGCGGCCGCAACGGAATTTGCCCGAAAATGCGGCAGGATCTGGCCTGACAACCACGAAGAAAACGGCCTGATCGGCGACGGTCGCCGGCGGGCATTTACCTGTCGTTGGGAGTTTTTGGGAGCAGATCGACGCGACGCCAGGCATCAATTTGATGCACCCGGCAATCATTCATTCTTTAATTCATTCCACGTCGAGCAGCTCTTTTTTCTCCCGCGACCTGACATTTTGGCGAACGCGAAAACCGCCGGACCTGTGATGGTCACCGGTCTGGCTCCATCCGTCGCCAGGAGTTTCGGGAGCGAATCGACACCAGCCAGCATCCGATGACGGGCAGAAATGTCCGCGCAGTCGGTGTACACGGCAGTCATCCATTCTTTTTCCCCGTCGATTGGCTCTGGTTTTCTCCGGCGACTTTTGCGCGCGGAGATTCCGCGCGCGCAGAAAGGAGCGTCTATATGACGCTGCACAATCGTCGCCGAGATTCTCGGCATGGTTTCCACTGTACGAGAGGTTTCACCCTCGTCGAGCTGCTCGTCGTGATCGGCATCATCGCATTGCTGATCAGTATTCTCATGCCCGCCCTCAGCGCTGCCCGCGAACGGGCCAACCGCATCAAGTGCGCCAGCAACCTGCGCATGATCGGTGCCGGCCTGATGCTCTATGCCAACGACAACCGCGGCCAATACCCGCGGACCGTTTGCAACAACGCCCTCGGCTTTGTCGCCTTCACCGGCGCCACCGCCGTCGATCCCTTCGGCATGGGTGGCCCCAACCCCAACGATGTCACGGCCGCCCTCTTCCTGCTGGTGCGTAACTGCGACATCAACCCCGAGATTTTCACCTGTCCCTCCAGCAACGCCGAGAAGGACACCCTTGGAAATCAACCGTCCAACAAGCGCTCCAATTTCACCGGCCCCAACAACCTCAGCTACTCCTACACCAACCCCTACCCCGCCGACCAGAGCATCGGCCTCGGCTACAAGGTGAACGGCAGCGTGCCCGCCGATTTCGCCATCGCCGCCGACCGCAACGACGGTGAAGCAGCGCTGACCGTCGCTTCCAATTCCTCCGCCTCCGAGCAGAAGCGCCTCAACAGCCGCAATCACGAGGGCGATGGCCAGAACGTGCTCTTCAACGACGGGCACGTGGAATGGACCAACATGTCGTTCGTTGGGTCCAATCGCGATTGCATTTACAGCATCGCCAAAACCGCCGGCACCTCCCCGCAGCTCACCCAGGCCGACCCGGCCGGAAGCGCTTCCTGGCCAACCCTGGCCAGCGCCCAGCCCAAACTCGATTTGGATTCAGTCCTCATCCCGGCAAAAGGAGCGGGATTCCCGTAAGTCGTTATTCGTCCTAAGTAGCGCCAAAGCCAGGACCGCAGCTACTTGGCGCTTCGCGCCACACCCGGGCAATGCCAGGGGGGGGTTGCCCGGGTGTTGTCGCGGGGCGTGGAATCGATATTCTCTTGAATTCCATGACGGTCTACGAGACGACAAACCACAACACGATTTATCACTGGGTGACCTCCAACCATCTCTGGCCCGCCTGCGTGCAGGGCAGCCCGGACCGCATCCGGATCGGCGGCGATGACTCGGCCAACCCGGGGGAAGACCTGGAGCCGATCGAATGGTGGCGCTGGTTCAAGGAGTTCGAAACCCGCCAGCTCATGCTCATTTACGATCCGAGCAAGGGTTGGTACACGCTTGGCAGCCGCAAAGCACCAACCGGAGCGTAAGCAGGCGCTACCGCAGGAACGAAAAAGAGCGCCCGGCGAGAGGCGCTCTCAATCACATCATCGATTCTTGCCTGAATTGGGATTAGCGATCCTCCGCCACCCTCTACGGCCGCGCTGGCAGCCGCAAAGTGGCGGGTTTTTCGCGCGCCACACCCGTTCCGCTCTTGCTCCCAAGCCTCTGCGGCCCAGAATGCACAAATTCCGGGAACTTATCCGAGCGGATGTTAATGTGATCCAAATTACAGTGCAACAGAATTGGCTTTTCGTGCCACCCAAACCCGCCAAACCCCCGTCCGTAGCATCTAAAACGCTCAAGTTGCGGGAAAACCTCACCGATGGTTAGATGGGAAAGATAGAGAAGAGGCGTAAACTAGTGAGGGTTCTCTATCTTGTACGGTTGGGGAGATTGCCAGAGGTTCTCGTATGAAGACGGTATTCACAACGGGCGAGGCTGCGGAGGTTTGCAAAGTCTCGCAACAGACCATCATCCGATGCTTTGACAGCGGCCGGCTCAAGGGCTTCCGCGTGCCAGGAAGCCGGTTTCGCCGGATTCCCCGCGATGCCCTGCTGGCATTCATGAAGGAAAACGGGATTCCCGCAGACTCCATGAACAACGGCAAGCGCAGGATCCTGGTCGTCGATGATGATCCCGAGATTGTGGAGCTCTTTGTGGATGTGCTGGAGCGCGATGGACGTTTTGAGGTCAAAACCGCCTCCAGCGGCTATGACGCAGGCATGCTCACCCAGGAATTCAATCCCGACCTGATCATCCTGGACTACATGCTGCCGGACATTAACGGTAATGTTGTCTGCCAGACGATCCGGCAGAATCCGGCCTTTGAGCACACCAAGATCATTATCGTCTCCGGTGTGGTCAATCAGGAAGAGATCAACGACCTTCTCAAATCCGGCGCTGATGAATTCGTCAAGAAGCCGTTCAATATTGAGAAGCTCATCGAGAGAGTCGGAGAACTCCTCGAAGTGTAGTTACGTAGGGTCCGCTTCAGCGGACCGCACTGGACTCGCAGCGGTCCGCTGACGCGGACCCTACAGACCATGTCTGACCTCAAGGAAAAGCGCGTCGAGCTGATTCTTCAGCAGTTGCAGCAATTGCCCACGCTGCCATCGGTCGCGGTGCGGGTCATGGAAATAACCGGGCGCGATGACTCCACGGCCGCCGAAGTGGTGGCGCTCATTTCGGCCGACCAGTCTCTAACCGCCAAGATCTTACAGCTCGTTCACAGGGCCTCGGCCGGCGTCCGCGGCGAAGTCAATTCAGTCGAGCGCGCCGTCGTCCTCCTGGGGTTTGAGGCGGTCCGCAGCGCGGTCCTGGCCGTTTCGGTTTTTCAATCCCTGGAAACCGACCAGTCCCGCCCGCATAGCAGATTCAATCGTGAAGAATTCTGGAAACACTGCATCGCCGTGGCCAGCTGCGCCGAGCTGCTCGCGGAAACCGCCCGCACGCGCCGCGAAGAGCTGGTGCCCTCCGAGGCGTTCGTCTGCGGCCTGCTGCATGACCTGGGCAAGGTGGCGCTGGATGTGATGCTCCCCAAGAGCTTCGACCGTGTTGTCGAGGCGGCCGATCTGCTGCGCGGCAACATTGCCGACGTCGAGCGGTCGGTGATTGGCCTGGATCACATGGTGATCGGCAAGCGGCTGGCCGAGAAGTGGCAGTTGCCGGCCACGATTCGCGATTGCATGTGGCTGCACGGACAAAATCCCGACGCCCTGCCGGCCACCGTGAAAAATGCGCGGATGGTGAACCTGATCACGCTGGCTGATGCCATCGTGCGCGAGCAGCATCTCGGCTACAGCGGCAACTACACGCTGCCTTATTACAAAGACGCGCTCATCAAAGCCGTGGGGACTTCGGAGCAGGCCATCAAGGACATGCAGCAGAAGCTGATCTCCAAGATCGAGCAGCGCGCAACCGCGCTGGGCCTGGGGCGATCTTCCAGCAGCGAGCTTTATATTTCCGCCCTCAACCAGGCAAATCAGGAACTTGGCCGGATGAGCGAGCAGTTGGCCGCCAAAAATCGGCGGCTGGCCTTGCGGGCGAAATTCTTTGATGCGCTGGCCCAGTTCCAGGGTGAATTGCGGCCGGATGCGCCGCCCGCCATGGTGATGGCGGCGATTGGTCAGACGGCCACGGCTGTTTTGCAAAGTGCGCCGGCCGCGGTGTTTTCGATTCAGCCGGGGCAATTGTTTGCGGAGGTGGTGCTCATCGACGGCGCCGGCGACGTCATCGCCACCAGCGTGATGGACTGCCCCCCGAAGTTCGCCAAGCCCCTCGATGGCGAAGGCCCGGTTTTGAATGCCGCCGACGATCTCGAGTGGATCATGGCCGGGATTTCCCCGCGTCTGGCGGCCGATCACCGATTCTGGATCTGCCTGGAGACGGAATCTGCCTGCATCGGCGGCGTGGTATGGGGCGCCAAGACCGGCGAGGCCCAGCGGCTCAGCCCGCAAGCGGCCGAACTTGCCGCGCTGTGTACCGGTTGGAGCCTGGCATTGCGAACCGCGCAGATTCGCGAGGAGTCACGCACCCTCGCCGAGCAGTTGGCCGAGGCCAACCGCCAGTTGCACAATGCACAAAATGAACTGCTGCGCAGCCGAACCCTGGTGACCGTGGGCGAAATGGCCGCGGGGGCGGCGCATGAGATGAACAATCCACTGGCCGTGATCAGTGGCCGCTCCCAGTTGCTGGCGACTCAATTGCAGGATCCGAAACTCAAGCACGCGGCCAATACCATCGCGGAGCAGAGTCACCGCCTCAGCCAGATCATTACGGACCTGATGGAGTTTGCCAAACCAGTCCCGCCCAACATTCAGCAGACGGATTTGGCCGAGCTTCTGGAGCGGGCCATCTACGAAGTGAAGGGAATGACCGACCCCGCTGGCCGCAAAATCGAAGTTACTATGGGCGAGGTGCCGCCGGTGAAGGTGGACGTCCAGCAGGTGCAGGCGGCGCTGGTCGAAGTCCTTCACAACGCAGTCCAAGCGACCGATGAAAGGTCTGGAGAAGTGATCATTCACGCGGCGTACGATTCCTTTTCGTCGCGCGTGGTGGTGAGCGTGAGCGACAATGGTTGCGGGATGGACGGCGAGACGCTCAAGCGCGCCTTCGATCCATTCTTCAGCAGCCTCAAGGCCGGAAGACGCAGAGGGCTGGGTTTGCCCAAGGCCCTCCGCTGGGTGGAATCAAGCGGCGGATCGATCCGCCTCGAAAGCCATCTCCAGCAGGGAACGCGGGCGATGATCCTGCTCCCAGCGGCATGGCCCGTCGCCGGCGAGACGGTCGTGGAAGAGAAGAAAGCAGAAGCGTAGCACGGGCATCTTGCCCGTGAGCCCGGGCGGGACGCCCGTGTTACGAATTTGGAGTGGGAGCAAAATGGCACTGGCGAGCAGCAAAACTCTGAGCAAATTCCGCCCACGGATGCTGGTGGTGGATGATGAGCCGGGAATGCTCGATCTTTTCCGCGACCTGGTCGCCAAAGCCGTGAATTGCCAGCCCTTTTTTGCGTCATCGCTCTCCGATGCGCGGGCGGTGATGGCGGAGCAGCCCATCGATCTGCTTGTCGCCGATGTGAACCTGCCCGATGGCGATGGAACTTCGCTGCTGGCGGATTTGACCCGGCTGCACCCGATGGCCACCGCGGTGATGATGAGCGGCGCGCCCAGCGTGGACCGCACGATCAACGCCATGCGCGGCGGGGCGCTGGATTTTCTTGCCAAGCCGTTTTCCCCCGATCAAATGGCCGAGCGAATTCGCAAGGCGCTGATTACCCATCGCATGAAGCGCGTCCAGGAGACGCGATTTGCCAAATTAAAGCACACGTGCCGAAAGTTGAACGAGGCGCGGCGGACCATCAGCAAGAAGGTCGATCTCCTCTGCAACGATCTGATCACCGCCTATGGCGAGCTGTCGCGAAATCTGGAAACGGTGCGATTGCAGGAGGGGTTCGGGCAGTTCATCGCCAAAGCCAACGGGCTCGAGCAGTTGCTCTGTCACACCATGGACTGGCTATTGCGGCAGGTGGGCTATTGCAACATTGGCATCTGGCTGGCCAGCGCTGAACATGATTTGCAGCTTGGCGTGTTTATGAAATACACCATCGCCGCCGAGCCGCCGCTGATGGAGGCGATGCAGAAAAATCTGTTGAAGCTGACCATCCGGCGCGGTTTTGTCCGCCTGGGAGCGGCCGATACCAAGGCGACGCTCACGCCGGCCGAGCTGAAATATCTGGCCGAGCAGGAAATTCTGTCGATCAACTGCACTTATCTCGGCGAGTCGCTGGCGGTGATGACATTGTTCCGCGATCACAATACGCCGTTCAGTTCCGATGATGTGGCCGCGCTCAAGACCATCTCGCCCCTGTTTGCGTTGTCATTAGCGCGGGCGGTGAAGGCGGGCGATGTGGATCACGAAGAGCCGCCCGAAGGCACGCCTCCGCCGGCCAGCGAGCACAACAAGCCCAAGAAAAAAGACCCGGCCGACTGGTGGAAAACCGGCGAAGCGCCGCCGTTCTAAATTGAGCCGCCCAGCGGCTGCAAACGCATCATCCACCCACAAGATCGATCTGAATCCTCACCACATCCTTGTCCTTGTCCTTCTCACCCTTGAGCACCAGCGCGTGAAACGACGTCGGGCTGTCCCACGAAAGCCGCGACCCGCGCAGGCTGCCGGCGTGCTCCTTGGATTCAGTCTCATCCACCACAAAGAAAGGCTTGATCTCGCGCCGGGCTTCATAGGCCAGGTGCTTGCCATCCGGGCTGAAGGCGAGATTGTCGGGAACGATGCCGTCGTACTCGTTCTTCGCCTCAATCCCATTGAGCACCACGCACTGCTTCTTCCCCCTGGCGACGACATACGCCATCTGCTTGCCATCGCTGCTGAAAATAAGATTGGCGATGCCCTCATATCCCCGGCCTTCAGCGCCGTCAGTGACCGCGTAAACGCGGCGGTCGCGCAGGGCGAGATAGCACATCTTTTTGCTATCCGGGCTGAATTGGGCCAGCCGCACGTCGTCGTATTCCTTCCCCTCGATCCCATCAATCACCACGATGGTCTTGTTCTTGTTCTTCACGCACTGAAAGCTGATCCGCTTGGAGTCGGGACTGAAGATGAACCCATCCACCTTCAGCGCCTCGTACGCCGGAGTTTCCTCACCGTCGATCACATAAAACATTTCCTGCTTGTCTTTGTCCTTCGGATCGGTGCGGGTGGCGATATAGGCCAGCCGCTTTGAATCGGGGCTGAAGCGGATGCTCTCGCTGATGATCCTGCGATATTCCTTCTGCTCCTTCTCATCGAGGACCACCTTGGCCTTGTTGTCCTCGGGGATGCCAACATAAAGCAGATGCTGGCCGTCCGGGCTGAACATCGGCCGGCCGCTCTCCTTATACGCCTTGCCTTCCTTGCCGTCGGCGATAATCAGCACCTTGCTGTCGCGGACCACGCCATACGCATAACGCTTGCCATCGGAGCTCCAGGTGAAGCTCGAGCCGGCGACTTTGTCATACTCCTTTTCGCCGCCGACCGCATTGTCGATCACGAAGAACTGCTTGCCGCCGGTTTCCGCGCCAAAGGCAACCCGCTTGCCATCCGGGCTGAAGGAGAGATTGCCAACCTGGTCGAATTCCTTGCTCTCTTCGCC
>JBGPEF010000119.1:0-12264 GCA_041482675.1 Tepidisphaeraceae bacterium
ACAGCTCGAGATGCATCCGGCCGCTCTGTCACCGGCACGCTGGCCGCGCCCAGCATGGGCGAGGTCCTCCAGGCGCTTCGCGCTGACGGCAAATATCCCGTCTCGGTGCGCCCCACCGACGAGGCTTCCAAGGCGGCCGCCTATATTTCCCGTTCCGGAATCAAAATTCCCCGCGCCGATGTCATCCAGCTTTCCACGCAGTTGGCCATCATGCTGGAGACCGGCGTGACTCTCAGCGAGGCGCTGGAATGCATCACCAAACAGGCCGAGAAGCCGCGGGTGCAGCAACTGATGGCCGACCTGTGCGAGCAGTTGCAGTCCGGCAGCAGCTTCAGCGATGCCCTGGCCCGCCACCCGCGCAGTTTTCCGATGCTCTACATCGCATTGATTCGGGCAAGCGAGAAAAGCGGCATGATGGCCCGGCTGCTCACCCGCGCCACCGCTTACATGCGCGATGAACAGGATACGATCCGCAAGGTTAAAGGCGCGCTCACCTATCCGGCCATCATGTTCGCGTTTGCGATCACCACGACCACGTTCCTGCTGGCGTTTATCCTCCCGCGTTTCACCGCCATCTATGCGACAAAAAAAGCGGCCCTGCCCGGCCCCACAAAGTTCCTGATGGCCGTCAGCGATTTTCTGGTGAACGACTGGATGGTGATCATCGCCTGCCTCGTCACCACGATCGTCGCCAGCTTCTTTTATGTCCGCACCAACCCCGGCGCACGGCTCTGGCATTTCCTCCAGCTTCACGTTCCCCTCTTTGGCAAGCTGTATCGCAAGCTGCACCTGGCCCGCGGCCTGCGGATGTGCGGCACCATGGCCGGCGCGGGCGTGCAATTGCTCGAGTGCGTCACCACCGCGCACGACCTGTGCCCCAACACCTATTTCCGCGACCTGTGGAAGCAGGTGGGCGATCAGATACAGGCCGGTAAGCAGCTATCCGAACCGCTGTTCGCAAGCTCGCTGGTTCCGCGCTCGGTTTCGCAAATGCTCTTCAGCGGCGAAAAGAGCGGCAAGCTGGCGATGGTGATGGAGCAGGTTTCGGCCTACGCCGAGCTGGAGCTGAAGGAACAGATCGCCAACCTGACGCGGTATATCGAGCCGATCATGATCGTGGTGATGGGCCTGATCATCGGCGGCGTGGCGTTGGCCCTGCTGTTGCCGATCTTCACGATCAGCAAGGTGCTGGCGCAGTGATTGCCAGCGGCCCGGCAGGCCTGATTCGGGCCAGTGAACCCTTCTTGTCACCCACCGTAAAATTGGTATCTTCAAAACCATGGGCGGCCTTTGCGCCTTCGATGGCAGCGTAGCTCAGTTGGCAGAGCAGGGGATTCATAAGCCCCGGGTCACAGGTTCGAGTCCTGTCGCTGCTATTTTCCCACCATGCTGGCACTCGGGATAGCTCGCCACCATCATCCCTTGGCTGCTCTCCGCGGCGACGTGGCCTCTGCGGCCTGAGACATAACCACGCCCGGCGTCATTTCCTTCCGATCCTCCAGTTTTCCCAGCAGACGCAACAGGCCATCAAGAATTGTCAGCGGATGCGGCGGACAGCCGGGAATGTAAAGATCGACAGGAACCACCGAGTCCGCGCCGTTGTGTGCTTCAGCGTGATCAATATACGGGCCGCCGGCAATGGCGCACGCGCCCACCGCGATGACGATCTTCGGATCGGGCACCGCATCATAAGTTTTCTTGAGGGCCAGGCGCATGTTTTCCGTCACCGGCCCGGTGATCAACAACCCATCGGCATGCCGCGGCGACGCGACAAATTGAATGCCAAACCGCCCCAGGTCCCACCCGACCGTATTAAGCACGTTCACATCCGACTCACAACCATTGCACCCGCCCGTGGACACCTGCCGCAGTTTCAGCGAACGGCCAAAAAGCTTCATGAGCTTTTGATCGAGCGCGGTGGCGAGGCGAAGTTGTTGTTCAGGATCGACCACCAAGTCCGACCTTTGCCGAACCGCTAGACGATAATCACTGGAATATTCGATCGCCCCCGTCGGACAGGCCTGAAGGCAATCGGTGCAAAAGAGACAACGCCCCACATCCAACCTCGGCTTGCCATTAATGCGGATCGCCTCCGTCGGGCACGCGTCCGCGCACGCTCTACACCCATCCGGGCACTTCTCGGCATCAAATACCGGCAGACCCCGAAACCGCTCGGGCATCTCTGGCGGAGGTCCGGCCGGATACTTCATCGTGCGGTGCCCCTGCTGAAGTCGGGCGAGAATGACCTTTAACATACCGATTCCTTCTTGTGCTCATGTAGAGTGGGCATCGCCCACCATTCCTCAAAGGTGGGCAGTGCCCACCCTACAAATCGTGACCGCAATACGACAAATTAAAGCTCTTATTGCACAGCGGGAAATCCGAGATCTGCTGCCCGCGCAACGCCATCGCCAGCCCGATCCAGTTGTGAAACGATGGATCGACCACCTTGTATCGCTCAAAACGCCCGGCCGCGTCGGTAAGGGCCACATGGCAAATCTCCCCCCGCCAGCCTTCGATGAGCGAGACGGCCAGTTGATTGGGCGAAAGCGCTTTGACCTCTCTCCGGATCGAGCCCGTCGGCAGCGCCTCGAGCTGTTCCTCTATAAACGCGATTGACCGCTGCACCTCCAGCCACCGCACGTAAGCCCTGGCGAACACATCCCCGCTGCTCCAGGACGCGACGGGAATGTGCGCGAAGCGGAAAATGCCTGAAGGCTGGTCGTGCCGGGCATCGCGCGATAAGTCGCAGGCGCGGGCCGCCGGGCCAACCAGTCCCAGTTCATTGGCCAGCGCGTTGCTAACCCGTCCCGTCTCCTCAAACCGCGCCATCACCGATGGAGAATCCCACAGCAGTTCGATCGCGCTCTTGCAATCTTTTTTGGCCGGCGTCATTCGGCCCAGCAATTCGTCCACGAGCTTCTGGTCCACGTCAAAGCCCACTCCCCCCGGCCGGATCATTCCCCTGCCAAATCGGCTCCCGCAAAGCAGCGCGGTCATGTTGAGAAAGTCACCGCGCAGTCGCCCGCAATAGCTGGCCGTCGGCAGATATCCCACGTCATTCGCCAGCGCGCCCAGATCGCCAACATGGTTCGCCAATCGCTCCAGTTCCAGCACGATTCCCCGCAGCGTCTGCGCCCGGGCCGTCTTCTGGCACTTGGCCAGAGCCTCGATCACCTGGCAATACGCCGTGCAATGACCCACCGTCGTGTCGCCGGCCAATGTCTCCGCATAATGAACCGATCGCTTGTTCGGCCCACCCATCATCGCCCGCTCAACCCCCCGATGCTGATACCCCAGAGAAATTTCAAGATGAAAAACCTCCTCCCCATGGCACTGGAATCGAAAATGCCCCGGCTCGATCACCCCCGCATGCACCGGCCCCACGGCCACCTCATGCACCTCATCCCCCTCAACGCGATAAAAGTCTGTAACCCCGATCAGCGGTTGCTGGCCCGCCGGCTCTGCAGTTGAATCATGACCTTTTCGATAGGCTCGCTGGAATCGCACCGGCTTGAGCCATGGATGCCCCTGTGGCTTCACCCCAAACTGCTCCGCGATCTCGCGCTCGAACAAATGCACCTGCAAACACCGCGGCGTCAGCGATTCAAATCGCTCGGCGACCGTTGTCGTCCCCAGCCGCAGTCGCGATTCCCGATCGTCGGCCAGAACCAGGTACAGCCGCACCCTTTCATCCTGCGGATTGGCCACGCCAAAAAGCGAAGCCACCCGCTGCCCCGCCGCCACCGCCTCGAGTATCGCCTCCTGAAATTCGACATCGGACAATTCCGGAATGGCGCTGCGATCAATCGCCCGGCCGTTGACAATGCTCGCGAGGCGTTCAACTCGTGTCATGGCCGCACCTCCAGGAAGCGAACCGCCTCACGCAGCAGGCGGTCGAGAGGCGCCGGCACATAAATGCCAAGGAGCAGCACAGCCGCGAACGAAGCGACGATCGGCAGCCCCGTCAGCAGCCCATCCCGGTATTCTGTGCCACGCGCGGCGGCCGACGGCTTCCCCTGGCACACAGTCAGCACGGTGCGCCCCATGCCAATGAAAATAATCAGCAGCAGCGAGAGAAATATCGCCCCAACCCAATAACGTCCTCTTCCGAACGCGCCGTTGAGAATGCTGAATTCACTGATAAACGGCCCAAACGGCGGCGATCCGGTAATCGCCAGAAAGCCAAGCAAAAAAAGTGTCCCCGAAAGCGGCAGCCTCCGCATCGCTCCCTGAACCGAGTC
This sequence comes from Tepidisphaeraceae bacterium, assembly GCA_041482675.1. Classification (GTDB taxonomy): domain Bacteria; phylum Planctomycetota; class Phycisphaerae; order Tepidisphaerales; family Tepidisphaeraceae; genus JBGPEF01. The sequence goes on from JBGPEF010000119.1 coordinate 4,245, forward strand.
GATGGTCTTGCCGTTAAACGCCCTGTGAATATTTCCGGCCGACAGGAACAGGACACCCTTGGTAAGACCATTGTTGACCATGTGCAGCAACCCCCCAAACACCGCGCCGCCGCCAATCCCAATCGCCAAAACCAAAATCCCCATGTGCTCGACGCTGGAGTAAGCCAGCATCCGCTTGAAGTCGCGCTGCCCCACCATGAATATCGCCGCCACCACCATCGACAGAATCCCCATGAACACGAGCAATCGTCCCGTGTAATTCCCTTCCCCCGCGGCCCGGCAAATGTGATCGACCCGCACCAGCGCCAGAAACGCACAGTTGGTCACCCCTCCCGCCAGCAGCGCCCCAACCACTCCCGGCGCTTCACCATAAGCATCCGGCTTCCACGTGTGCATCGGCGCAATGCCCATCTTCGTGCCATACCCCACCAGCAGCAGGATGAACGCCACATGCAGCCACGGCTTGGATAGCAGGGGGGCATTTCGCAGGAGATCATCAAACAGCAATGACGAGTCGACCCCTTTCTGCACCGCCGCGTAAGCAAGGAAAAACGAGCCCAGCAGCGCCAGCGCAATCCCAACCGATCCCACCAGCAGATATTTCCAGGTAGCCTCGATCGAGCGCGGCGTGCGATTGAAATAGATCAGCGGCGCGGTCGCCAGCGTCGTCGCCTCCATGGCCACCCACATCAGCCCCAGGTGCCGCGAGCAAATCACCAGTGTCGTGGCCGCCAGGAAAACCAGCAGCGCCACGCAAAAGATCCGGTTCGACAATTCGCCCCGGTAGCGCAGGTATCCCACCGAGTAAACCGAGCAGATAAAAAACAGCACGCTGACGATCAGCAGCACAATCCGCCCCGGCGGATCGAGCGCCAGCCAGCGGGTGACGCCCACCGAATCGGGATGCAGCAGCGCCAGCATCGTCAGAACCAGATGCGCCGCCCCCACCGGCGGCAGCAGCCACGGCCGAATTCGGCCCGAGCGAACCACCGCGGCCAAAGCCGCCGCCAGCAGCGGTAAAATGATCAAAGCAACCGACATTGAACGTTCATTCCTTCAGCGCTGACAGCCGCCGCGTGTCCAGCGAGTCAAACTCGCGGTGGATGTGATGGATGATGATGCTGATGACGAACACGCCCACGAACACGTCGAGCAGCACGCCCAACTCCACAAACAACGGCACCGCCTCGATGAGCAACAGCCCGAAAATGAAAATGCCGTTCTCCAAAACCAGATAACCAATCGCTTGCGTAATCGCCTTGATGCGCGTGGTCAGGAGCAAAAAGCCCGTAAATACCGTGGACAGCGCGGCCGGCACGATCAGCGTCTGCGCATGATCCGCCGCCAATGGCAGTTTCGCGGCCAGCCCAATCGCCGCCGCCGTGCCCAGCGCTCCCAGCAGCGTGCTTGGCATAAAACCGATGATCGGCTCGATCTCGCGCTTGATGTGCGCATCCCGAAGCGCTTTGCCCAGCATCTTCGGAATCAGCGACCCCTTCACCAGAACAGTCGCAATCGCCAGCAGCCCCGGCATCAGGCTCGAACGCCCATGGGCCAGCAACGGCATCACTCCCAGCACCACACCCTGCACCGCCACCGCCTGGATGAGCGCGCTGATGCGGCTGCTGCCCAACACAAAAAGGTTGATCAGCAAAACCACCACCAGCAGCGCATTGAGCGTCGTAATCATCCATCACCTCAACATCAGCAGAAATCCAAACGCGCACAGCAGGCACGCGGCCACCAGCAGCGTCGGCACGTGCCGGAGTTGGAGCCTGGCCATCGCCGATTCCACAACGCCGATCGCCGCCGCCACTCCGAGCATTTCAACCACGAAAAGCGCCCAATCCGCCGCGGCCCAGCCGGCCTTCACCGGCGCCAAAACGTGCAGCACCACCGCCGACAACACGAAAAGCTTGACCGCAGCGCCGTAAAGAATGATCCCAAGCAGCGGCCCGCTGTGGTCCAAAACCATCACCTCGTGAATCATCGTCAGCTCAAGGTGCGTGTTGGGATCATCAATCGGGATTCGCGAATTCTCGGCCAGCAGCACCACAAACAGCCCCACCGCCACCAGCACCAGCGATGCCACCGGCAATCCCGCCAGCGGCACCGTCAGCGGCGCCCGCAGCATCGGACTAAGGCTCAACGTCCCCGACAGCCTGGCCAGCACCAGGAACGCCAGGAACAGCGCCGGTTCCGAAAAGCACGCAAACGTCACCTCCCGCGCCGCCCCCATCCCTTCAAACGATGACCCAGTGTCCATCGCCGCGGACGTGGTGAAAAATCGCGCCAGCCCAAACAGATACGCAAACAGCACCAGATCCCCCGTAAAGCGGATCGGCGCATCAAACGGCCCCAGCGGAATCATCAGCCCGGCAATCAATACCGCCGCCAACGTGACAAAAGGCGCAGCCCGAAAAACCCACGTGGTGGTCGTGCTGAACACCATCCCCTTCCGCATCAGTCGCGCCAGGTCGTAATAAGGCTGTAGCAGCGGCGGCCCCACCCGCCCGGCAAACAGCGCCTTGGTCTTGTTAATGACACCCAGCAGCAGCGGCGGCATCATCACCAGCAGCAGGCAGTGAATCAAAATTGTGATCGCCACCATCATGCTTCCATCCGGCCATCGGCTCTGCTTGCTACGCGGTCAGCCGTATCGGCGAGCGCATCCGCCGCCGCGTCATCTGCTCCAGCACCACCATCGCCCGCGCGATGGCAAATTCCAGATCAGGGCAAAGGTTGTTGGTGTCCATCATCCGAGCCACACCCAGCGCATCCAACGCCTTGAACTGGTGCGTGGTAATTCCCGACAGGATGAGCTTCTTCCCCGCCCCATGCAGCCGCCCCACACCGGCCTCCAGATCCAACACCGCGTTGGCGTCAAACTGCGTCAGCGGGCTCACCGCCAGCACCACCACCTGCGCCGTGCCCGCAACGCGATCGAGCCAGAGTTGGAAGTTGGGCGCGCGGTGCGGTGAACTGCTACGCCGGCAACTCGCCCGATAAAGCACCACACCGGCCGGAAGCAGCTTGCTGATGATCCCCTGAAGCCGCAATTCCGGATCGTTGAGCAAATCCAGTTCACGAATATCCGCAATCGGGCTTCGCCAATCGCCGTAAACGATCCACATCAGGAAGACCACCGGTATCGTCAGCGCTGAAACGGCCCAGTACGTGTACATCACCGTCCCCGCCACCGCGCCAAATCCAAACGACACCGCGATGCAAATCAGCAGCAGCAGCCGCAGCGCGCTCGGATGCCGGCGCGATATCCTCAGAAGCCGCCCGGCCCGTTCCCGGCGCACCTTCGCCAGCTTGTCGGTCCACCAGAAGAGAAACTGCACGCTTTCAATGCCAAAATCGGTGAAGATCCCCGTCAGATGCGTGGTGCGGACAACCGCGCCGGAAATCTTGGTGATCGTCGCGTTTTGCAGCCCCATCGCCAGCGACGCCAGCCCCGCCGCCTCATACAAAATCAGGCCCGTGGGAACCGTCGCGCGGTACTTCAAATGGAAACACAACAGCGCCAACAGCAGCGCCTCGAGGCTGATCGGCAGCGTATATTTTGATCGCCATCCCCGACGCCTGGCGCTCTCGGTCATCGACGCCGACAACGCCGCCCCGGCCGTAAATGTGAACAGCAGGAACCCAAAAAACGCCGCGCTTTGGTAATTCAAGACGGCAATGGAACGAGCAAAGTGAGTCGCGGTGCCGGTGACGTTCGAGACCAGTGTCCCCAGCGCCAAAAATGTGATGATGTTGGTATAGCCGCCAATCCACGACAGGGAGATCGCCAGTTGCGACTTCTGCCGAAAGGAATACGCTTGAGCCGAAAGCATCCACAACCTCCGCTGCCATCCCGGGCAGCCACGCTTCACGCAAACAAAAGCAGCAGAACCAGAATCGCCAGCACATACAGCAGGTACACCTGAATCGGCCCCCGCTGGAGCACCCGCGCCCATCCCAGCAGCCACTGGGCCGATCCAAACGCCGGGAGCAGCGTCCGATCCAGCACCACATCCGGAACATCGCTCGAAAAATCCGAGCGCGCCGCAAAAACATCGTCAATCCGCGGCCGCCGCCGCCGCGGCCACAAGACCCACGCGAATAACTCCACCATCATTTGCGAAAAGGAAGAACCACTGTATTGCATCCGCGCTGTCGGCCGCGCATAGCCGCAATCCCACGTAAGTCCTTCCCGCGCAGCGCGATTGGCCCGCGATCGCCAGAACCACAACCCCGCCGTGCCCACCGTCACCAGCAGCGCAACCCCGATCGCCGTCACCCAGCCCAGCGGAACAAAACCGGCGATGCTTGCCGCCGTCCCCGCCGCCGGCAAACTCCAGCCGGCCACCGCCCGATCCAGAATGCCAACCAAAACCATCGGCAGCACGCCGATCAATCCGCAGCAACCCGCCACCACCCACATCGGCATCAGCATCCCCCAATCCGATTCGTGAGCATGTGCGGCCTGCTCGCTCCTCGCAGAGCCGGCGAAAACCGTTCCCAAAACCTTGACGAATGTCCCCACCGCAATCGCCCCCACCAGCGCCAGCGCCGGCGCGGCCAGCCCCACCCAGCTCCACCCCGCCGCAGAACCCACCACCGTCCGGAACAGCCCTATGTAAATGAATAATTCACTGATAAACCCATTCAGCGGCGGCAGCCCCGCGATCGCGACGGCCCCGATCAGAAACAACACAAACGTCCTCGGCATCCGTTTCCCAAGCCCCCCCAGCAGATCCATCTCCCGCGTGTGCGCTGCGTGCAAAATGCTTCCCGCTCCCATGAACAGCAGCGGCTTAAAAAGGCTGTGATTCAGCAAGTGCAGCATCGCCCCCGCAAAACCCAGCACCACCCAGTCATGCCGACCCAATGACCGCCCCAGTGTCGCCAGCCCAATCCCCATCACGATGATCCCCACATTCTCAATGCTGCTATACGCCAGCAGCCGCTTCAGATCGCGCTGCCCCGCCGCAAACGCGATCCCCAGCACCGCCGACAGCGTCCCCGCCACAATCAGCGTCGCTCCCCACCACAGCGGCGGCGTCGCGACCAGCCCCGCCAGCCGCACCAGTCCATAAATTCCCGTCTTAAGCAGCACCCCCGACAAAATCGCCGACACATGACTCGGCGCATTCGCATGCGCCCCCGGAAGCCACACGTGCAGCGGCATGATCCCCGCCTTCAGGCCAAATCCCGCCGCGCCGACGATAAACAGCGCGCTGCTCATCCCCGCCGACATCGCCGCTCCTCCCGCCGGCCAGAGATCAAACGAACCGCTCACGCCCCGAAGCAGCGCAAAAAATCCAAACAGGCAAAGCGTCCCCACGTGCGCTGCCACCAGATAAATCCACCCCGCCTCCCGCACCTGCGGCTTGTTCTCTTCCGTCGAAACAAGAAAAAACGCCGCCAGCGCCATGACCTCCCACGCCATCAAAAACAGCACGCCATCCCGCGCCAAAACCACCAGCGCCATCGCCGCCGCCAATATCCCCCAGCACAGTCGCAATTGCCTGCCATTCCCAACATGCTCCCGCTGGTTCCAGTAGCTCAATCCATAAACCGACCCCAGGCCCGTGATCAGAAAAATCGGGATGAGAAAAATCAGACTGATGTCATCAATCGCCACCGCAAACCGTCCCAGCGGCAACGACCACCGCCCGCTGATTACCGCCGACATCTCCGGCCGAATGTAGCGCACAATGAGCCCCGCGATCCCCACCCCCGATCCCATCAGATTCAATCCCGCCGCGATCCACTGCCCCCACATCGAGCGCCGGCCCAGCAGCAGCCCGGGAACGCCACTGATGGCGATGATCATCACCGAAATGAGCAACAACCAAATAGACATCGTCCAACTTCCTCGCGTTTCACCTTCAGGGGCTAAGGAGCGCCCCCACCTAGAATGCTCCTCAGCATTTCCGTCAATGGCATCGTCAAGAGCAGCAGCAAAGAAACGATGAGCAAAATATACAGAACGTAGGTCTGCACACGCCCCTGCTGCAACACCCGCAGCCACGCCAGCCGCAATCGAAAGCGCCGCCACATCGGACCCAGAAAACCGTCCAGCACCAGATCGTCCACCTTACTGTGAAATTTCGCCGCTGCCGCCGGAAATGGCGCAGTGATCTTCGGCTGGTGTACGCGGGGCCGCAGCACCGCTTTAAACATCTCGACCAGCGTTGCGGCGAATGACGAGGCGCTGTATTGCATCCGACTGCCCGGCCGCGCATAGCCGCAGTCCCACGTCAATGCCCACCGACCGACCGCGCGGGCGAGGCTCCATCGGCTCCACAGAAATGCGCTCAGCAGAATGGCGGACACTGTAAGCGTAATCGGCACAAGCGAGGCAACAGGAGCAAGGACATTAAGTGCTGGCCCCTGCGCAAGTTGCGGGTTCCACTGATGGATCACCGCATTCAACGGCCGCACGACGATCGAGGGCAGGATTCCGATAATAGCGCAGCAGGCCGCCAAAACCCACATCGGAACGAGCATCGGCCACGGCGCTTCATGCATCTGCCCAATTCGCCGCGATCTGGGATGGCCAAGAAAGACAGCGCCAAACGCCTTCACGAAGCACGCCAGCGCCAAAGCCCCAACCAGCGCCAGGGCCGGGGCCGCCAACGCTGCGCCCGGCGCGCCAGTCAGGCTTCGGAAAAGGCCGAGATAAACGAACAGCTCGCTGACAAATCCGTTCAGTGGCGGCAATCCGCAGATCGCCACCGCCCCAATCAGAAACAGCAGCGCTGTCTTCGGCAGCGGCTTGGCAAGCCCTCCCATCAGATCAATTTCGCGGGTGTGGACCGCATGGATCACCGAGCCGGCGGAGTAAAACAGCAGCGACTTAAACAGCGAGTGGTTCCACACATGAAGCAGACACCCCGCCAGCCCCAGCACGACCAGGTCCGGCCTGCCGCGGGCCTGGCCGATCAGAGCGATCCCCAAACCCATCAGGATGATGCCGATATTCTCGATGCTGTGGTACGCGAGGAGTCGCTTCAGGTCGTGCTGGCCGAGTGCGAACAGAACCCCCATCACAGCGCTGACTGTTCCCAGCAGCAGCACGACCCCTCCCCAGCTCACCGGCGGATTGGGCAGGAGCGTCAACGTCCGCAGAAGCCCATAAATGCCAACCTTCAGGACCACGCTGGAGAGAATTGCCGAGATGTGGGTGGGTGCGTTGGCGTGCGCGCTGGGAAGCCAAAAATGAAACGGCATCATGCCGGCCTTCACCCCAAATCCAATGACTGCCATGACAAAAATTGCCGTGCGCATGGCCAAACCAGCCTGCCCCACCGCAAGCGGCCGAAACTCAAACGATCCAGTTGAGATCCGCAGCAGCGCAAAGAGCGCAAAAAGAGCGAGTGTGCCTACATGGGTGGAAACCAGATAAAGCCAACCCGCCTCCCGCGCCTCCTTCCTGTGTTCCTCCGTGCTGACCAGAAAAAAGGCCGATAACGCCATGACCTCCCAGGCAAGCAGGAACGCGATCGAATCCGCCGCCAGAACCACCAGAATCAAAGATGAAATGAGCAGCCCGTAGCAGAATCGCAATCTCTGTCCCGTTCGCGGATGCTTCCTCTGATTCCAATAGCTCAGGCCATAGACCGAACCAGCCGCGCCTACGAGACAGATGGGGAGCATAAAAAAGGCGCTCAGGGGATCGAGACGGTAGTGCAGCGTCAAATCCGGGAGCGGTCCTCGGAGGGTTATGCCGGCACTCGCTCCACCAGTCAGTGCGGCCAACGCCGCAGCGACCCCCAGCCCGCATCCGGCCACGGACATGGCGGTCCCTCTCTGCTGACCTGCCACGCTGCGCCGGCCCGCAAAGACTCCCGGCAGGCCGCCGGCGGCGAGAAGTATCACTGCCCCAATCAGGCAATAGAGCCACATCCTGCACCCGCTAAGCCAGTTAATCGGACGTGGGTTGAGAACCTTGCGGCTGGAGATGTGCCGGCGACGCGGTCTTCACTGAAATCTCCACCCGCCGCAACGCTTCCAGTATTTCATC
>JBGPEF010000120.1:0-12223 GCA_041482675.1 Tepidisphaeraceae bacterium
CCACCCCGCCGCCGCCGCCTCCAAAGGCTCCAAAGGCGAATACGGCTTCGTCGACGTCTGGAAACGCGGCCACTTCGCCTGGGAACACAAACGCCAGGGCAAATACAAAGACCTCACCGAATGCTATCGTTAGCTCTCGACGGCAACACAGCTGCTCAATCAAGGGGTTGCTAGCACCGGCAGCTTCTCATCTAGTTCATCAGCTAGCGCTTCGGCTCTCTCGGGGGTACGGATCACCTCACCCCCCCTTTTGGCCACCTGCTCCGTCAACAATCTTAGGTCATCCTGCATTGCTTGAAACTCCGTTTCACCCTGCTCGGAAAACGGCTCGTTCAAATGATCAGCCAACAGGATGTAACGAGTCGGCTTCTGCTCGATTGTCGTGCCTAGGAAGCCGCTGAGAAGATCAGTGATGTGAAAAACCTTTTCAATCTCGTCCGATGTGCGTCCGAGCTCTCGGCCAATCTCGACTTTATCCATCGCAATAAACTCACCGTTCACCGCCTGTCGATAAGCAATCCAGCGGCGCCCGGAATCAACTGCAACATGAGCATACCTCTTCATTCCCCGTTTGAGGAAATTGCGCTCTTCCGCTCGCCGACGAAACCTCCCGGTGGGCCGAAGATCCTCAGAGTTGCTGCTGACATCCGGCGGCATGACCAATCGCTGAAGGAGGGACTGGTGAATCTCGTCAAAAGTTCGATTCTCCGCCGCGCTCAATACCAAGGGTTGACTGAGAACTATCGGGCCCTGCGCCAAGTTTTGAAGATTTAGCAAAAACTCCGGCGTGTTCTTCGGAGGCTGAAACAGCGGTTCATCCGCGTTGAGTTCCTGTAGGAAAAACTTCTTCCAATGGCCAAACGCCGCAGTGTCAACATCACTGCGCTTCGCGGCGTGAGGACTGAATCGTACCTCTGTTCTGTCGTGTCCCTGCAAAATCACGCCGACATTGATCGGCTCCATACGTTCTAGGTTCGGAACATACCGGACTAAGCAGTAGCGATAATCAACCATTGGTGCCTCGCTTCGGCAACTCAGGAAACAGCGTCGCCCATTTGATTATATGATCGATCAAATACCCCTTCCGACCAATCAAAAATTCACCTAAAGCGGCTCTTTCGGTAGCGTCCGGCCGGGCGAGGTAATCAGGAATCCGCTCAATCACGTTGCGGATGACAAAGTCAGGCAATTCAGCGATCTTCTGGCAGCAACTCTCCACGAGCGTCCAATTCGTCAAGAACTCCAAGTAGTGGTTTCCTTTATGACTCATGTCAAACATCGCTGGCAGCTCACGAGCGACGGCTTTTAGGCGAGGAATTCCCGCCACGATTCCCGCCTGAAGCCGATTGCGGTAAAAGCACGCGTTGCCCTGATCATACAAAAAAAGCCTCTTACCGACGTCCAGCGCTAAATTCCGTCGAAGAGGGCCGAACGCACGGTCATTGTTGGCCACAAAAAGATCAAAAATGATCGCCGCATGAACTGCCTCCGGATTCTCGCTCACGAATTGGCTCAGGCTACTGCTACTTGCTGGCGGCATCTGAACCATCCCGGGATCGCGATCGAGCATTTGAATGAAAACCAATGGTTGATCGTGGATTCTGTAGGTAAGAACCGCAGGAACATTTAGCCCAAGAATAATGCCGAGGTAGGTAGCCACGACCTCGTTGGCTACGGTATAGGGAAACTCGGGATTGTTTTCCTTGCCAAGGAACTGGACTCTGAAACGCCGCTTTCTGCCGGAAGCACCTCCCAGCGGGTCCATTGGCTGCTCGACGATTTCCTCTACGTAGTCCGACATCCGCTCCCTTGTGTGCGCCCTCCCGATAAGCCGAATATATGCCACGGCACCCCCGCGGTCCAAACAGACGCCAATACCGAGAGGTCCCTCCGCCTCAAAAAACGCACCCTCACCAACCTCTACAACGAGCGCCCCACCTGGCTCAACGTCGCCCACCTCGAACTCGACAAAGCCGTCCTCGCCGCCTACGCCGCCACCGACCCCGCCGGCAATTGGTCGCAAGATTGGGCCGAAGTCTGGTTCGACACCGGCGCCGGCCAACCCCTCCCCCCCAACCACCCTCTCTCCTCCAAGCGCGCCGAAATCGACAAAAAAGTCCTCGAAAACCTCCTCCGCTTGAATCTCTCCCGCTCCTCATAATCTGCCATTCTTCCTCCACCTCTCCATCCCCCTGTCGTTGCATTCTCGCTCATACAACGGCCATCTTCCCCGTTCTCCCGAAATCAGCGTCCATCTGCGTAATCTGCGGCTCTTCCTCAGTGTCTCCGTGCCTCCGTGGCGAAATTGCGATTTTTATCCAAACAAATCCCAAACTATCGGGTATACTATGCCAGGGAGCCAAAGCCGAAACCAGGGGAGGTCGTCATGCCGCATTCGTCTCGTCCGCAACCGCACGCCGTACCCCCGCCCCTTCCGCGCGCCCACCATTCTCGATCTTCGATTTTCGATCCTCGATTTTCGATCCTCGATCTTCGATTTTCGATCTTCGATCCTCGATCTTCGCGACCCCCCACCCGCTTTCTCCCCGCTTCCACCCCACTTCCATCCCGCTTCCATCCCACTTCCATCCCGCTTCCACCCCGCTTCCCACCCGCTTCCATCCCGGTTTTCACCCGCTTTTATCCCGGTTTTATCCCACTTTTTCGCGGTCCCAAATCCACAACCCCCGCTCTCCCCTCACTTTACATTTTCACCGCGCACCTTTTTTCTCTCCCCCAGCCCCACCCACCCCCAAATCAAGAAACGAGCACAACCAACCACGATCCCTGAACCCCAAAACCGCAGAACGAACCCAATCGTCATCTTCGCATCATCCACACCCATGTCCAAAGCGATCTCTCTTCTCTGCGCCTCTGCGTCTCTGCGTCTCAGCGGTTGTATCCCTCTGCAAAACAAACCCATTTCCCCCGCCGCACCCTTCGCAAGCCATCTTCCGCATCAATCGAAAATCGAAAATCGAAAATCGAAAATCTCCTCGTGTCGGACCCGCTTTTCATTCCCCTCGCCCCCGCTTTCCCTCCCAAAGAACCGTTCAGGAACCGAAAAGTACCGCTTTGGTACCGGAAAGTACCGCTTTCCCCCCGGTTTTTTCGCATTTTCTTGCCCCGCCCCCTCCGCAACCCCAGCCCACACCCGCCTTTGCCTCCCTCACCCCAAAAACGCCCCTCAACTACTTTTTTTCTCCCCCCCTCAACCCCAGACCCGCCCCCACCTCAACCCCCCAAGGTCCTCTCCGCGTCTCTGCGTCTCTGCGGTTGCTCGCAGCCATGCGTGCCCGGCCTACCGCGAACCGAGCCGGGCCAGGATCTGCTGGAGCGTGGCGAGGATTTCCTTTTGCGTGTCATCGCCCTGCTCGCGCGGGCCATCCAGGGCTGCGCCGGAGAGGGCTGGGCCGAAAGTCATCAGGATGGAGCCGACGAGCTTTCCCAGCGGCGTGCGGGCGAAGATGTCGCTGTAGCCGACCGACAGGTTGGTCGTGCAGTAAACCAGGGCATCGTAATAGTCAGTCACCTTCGGATTGTGGCCGCGCTCGGCGTAGTAAAAGATGATGGCGGCGGCGGTGGCGAAGATCATGGTGTTCTGCGCCGGCTTGCTGCGCACCGAGGCCGCCCACTCTTCCAGATCGAAGCGCTCCGGCAGCTTGATGCCGAAGAGCTCCAGGTCGGATCGCAATGTCCATTCGCCGCTGGTTGGCATTTCACATCACGGGCGGGGCGCCCGCGCCATAATCGAGCACCGTCCGTGCTCACTTGTTGTGCTTCGGCAACTTCTCTTCCCTGGGCTGCGCGGCCGATGCCACGGCCGCCACCGGCTGCGGCGCGGGGGTGGCGGTTTCGCCGTTGCCGTTGCCGGTCTGCTGATCGCCAAGGTGCGCCAGGGCGCTGACGCCCAGCTTGCTGAGCAGCTCGCGGGCCTGCGGCGGCAGGTTCTTGAACAGCCCATCGGCGGCCGAGCCATAACTGGCGGCGCGCATGAAGCGCTCGGACATGCGGGCCATGGTGTCGGGATCGCCGAAGATCTGCATCTGGGCCTTGTTGAGCATCTGGCCCATCGCCTGGGCCGACTGGATGCGCACATCGCGCTCGGCCTCGATGCGCATCTTCTCCAGCTCGAACTTGAGGGCCGCGCCTTCGAATTCCTGGCGGTTGGAGAGGCTCTGGCGTTCGACATCGACGCGCGCCTGCTCGACGTTGACCTTCTCGCGCTCGACGTTGACCTCGACCATCTTCAGCGCCCGCTCACCTTCAGCGCGCTTGATATTGCCCTGCGCATCGCCCTCGGCCAGGCGCAAGCGGGCCTCGTATTGAAGATCGGCCGCCTTGCGCTCGCCCTCGGCTTCCTTGACCTTCATATAGGCGAGAACGTCGGCTTCGGTTTCCTCGCGAATCTTGTTTTCCATGATCAACTGCTTGGCCGCGATCAGCTTCTTCTCCGCTTCGCGCTGCGCTTCGGAAGTGACCGTCACGGTCATCACCCGCTGCTTGGCGCCTTCGCGTTCGGACTCGGCCTGAAGCATGGCCGCCTGCGCCGTAGCGCGCTCCTGTTCCTTTTCGGCGATGGCCACTTCCTTGGATCGCTCGGCGACCTCGACCGTCTGCTTTTTCATGATCTCGGCGGTCTCCTGCTCGCGCTGCTTGACCACCAGTGCGATCTTCTTGGCAATTTGCGCCTGCTCGACGGCCAGCGTGCGCTCGACCTCCGAGGTTTCAATCTGCTTCATCTTCTCGATGTCGCGGCGGGCAATCGATTCATCCTGCGCGAGCTTGAACTCGGCGACTTCTCTCTCGCGGGCAGCGCGGACGTTGGCGACCTTCATCTTCTGATCGGCCTCGAATTCGGCCTGGTCGCGCTCCATTTCGAGCACTTTTTTGCGCGTGGAAACGTTCTGCGCCACCACCGACTGCTCGGAAGTACGCTCGATTTCGTTACGCTCGACACGGGCTTTCTGGGTGATCTCGGCAATCTTGCGCAGGCCCTGGGCATCGAAGACGTTGCGCTCCTGAAGCTGCGTGGGATCGGTCTGGTCGAGTGAGGATATGGTCACCGACTCCAGTGTCAGGCCGTTGGATGCCAGGTCGTGGGTGCAGATGGCCTGCACCGCGTTGGCAAACTCATCGCGCTTGGCATGAAGCTCAACGAGCTCCTTGGTGGCTGCGACGGTTCGCAAGGCGCTGACGAGCTTTTCCTGAACCAGCTCGCTGACCATGTCGGGCTGCACGTTGCGGCCGCCCAGTGATCTTGCGGCCTGAATGATGTCATCGGTGTTGGCCTGGACCTTGATGTAAAACTCGGCCGAGAGATCGACGCGCAGGTTGTCCTTGGTGATCAGGGCGTGCGGGCCGCGTCGTTCGACGTTGAGTCGCATGGTCTCCAGCGAGACGGGAATGACCTGATGCACCACGGGGATGACGAGTGTGCCGCCGTCTTTGATCGGCTTGGCGCCGCCCATGCCGGTACGGACGAAAGCCATGTTGGCGGATGCTCTTCGATAGAGCTTGCTGAACATCAGCATGACCAGCGTAGCCACCAGGACGAGTACACCGAACCCGCCGATGATCCACTTTCCCCAGTAGGGCACGAACTCTGTTGGGGCCATGAATGACCCGACACATAAGGCCGCGCCCACGATGAACATTAGAACCAGCATCATGACTGCTTCTCCTCGATCAGGCGGTGCGACTCGCAACCGCCGGATCATATTGCATGACGTAATAGAGCTTCTGTTTTCCGTTGTATGCAACGAGCTTTACTTTCGTTCCTTTTTCCAGCGCGGGTTGATTGGCATGCACCCGGCAGGCGATGTGAAAGAGGTCGTGGTACTCATCGCGCACGGCCGCCATGCCGAAGTTGGCATCGATCGGCAGGATCGCCTCGCCCACAGCGCCCAGCAGCTCGTGGCGGCGCTGAATGTAAGTCTCGTGGGTTGGAAACCATCGCACCATCGCCGCCGACACCAGTCTTGCGCACAGCACGCTTCCAACCAGCGCGAGCGGGATTGAAACGGCCAGCAGGATGCTTTCGTTTTGATACTTTTCCCAAAGAACGGTATTCGCCGAAAAACCGATCATGCCCCAGGTAAGCATCAGCACCATCAGCACGATGCTCAGGGGAGCCCGGCCAACACCCAGCAAACTCAGCATACTGGCCAGGACAGATCCGTGTGCGATCGGACCGTTATCGCCATGGCTTCCAGCATGCGCATCTGTCTCTACATGCGCATCCGCCTGTACATCGGCATCCGCATCGACATCGGCATCCAGATGAGCGTCGCCATCCACGTCAGCGTCCGCGTGTAAATCGGCATCGGTTTCGATATGCGACGGCGCTTCTACATGGCCATCCAGTTCGACATTGGCATCGGCGTCAAAGTCCGCGCCGGGCCCATCCAGATCGGCGTCGCCGAACGTCAGGCCGCTCACGGAGTAGATACCAACGTAGAGCAACGCCAGTAAAAGCGGCAGGATAAAGATCAGATTGTACCAGGCGAAGAGCCACTCGATTTTCATGTCGTTCCCCTGCTCCTGATACAATCCACTATAAGTCGCCTAAGATTCACGGCAAGGATGTGGCCAGTATAACCTGGCTAAAAGAATATAACCGGACTTACACGCTGTGGCACGGGGCCTATGGCCGCTAGTATTGGCGGCCGCTCTTACAGTTGGAAACGACATGTTTGTTGATGAAGCGGTCATTCAGGTTAAAGCAGGCGATGGCGGAGACGGTTGCGTCTCCTTCCGGCGCGAGAAATACGTCCCCAAGGGCGGTCCCGACGGCGGCGATGGGGGCAGCGGCGGTTCGGTGATATTCGAGTCCGATTCGAACAAAAACACGCTGCTCGACTTCGCCGGCCGGCATCATTGGCGCGCTGAGCGCGGCCAGGGGGGGATGGGCAAGAAGATGTCGGGGCTGAGCGGCGATGACATGCTGATTCGCGTGCCTCCGGGGACACTGATCTTTGATGATGATCACAAGATCCTTCTGGCCGATCTGGATGCGCCGGGAAAGCGAGTGACCATCGCCCAGGGAGGCAAAGGCGGGCGCGGCAACTGGCATTTCAAATCCTCCATCAACCAGGCCCCGCGTTATGCCGAGCCGGGGACGGAAGGCCAGGAACGACGGCTGCGGTTGGAGTTGAAATTGATCGCCGACGTTGGGCTGGTCGGCATGCCCAATGCGGGGAAGAGCACATTGCTGCGCGCCATCTCGGCAGCGCGGCCGAAGGTGGCCGATTATCCATTCACCACATTGGAGCCGCAGTTGGGGATCGTCGAACTATCCGGCGACCGCCGGATCGTTGTCGCCGACATTCCCGGGCTGATCGAGGGCGCGCATTCGGGCGCTGGCCTGGGTGTGGACTTCCTGCGCCACATCGAGCGCACCAAAATTCTCGTGCATCTGCTCGATCTATATCCGATGGACAACTCCGATCCGGCTGATAACCACCGAAAAATTCGCCACGAGCTGGAATCGTTCAGCCCCAAGCTGGCCGAGAAACACGAAATCATCGCCGCCAACAAGATGGACCTGGCGGTGGATGATGAAGCGATTCAAAAGCTTCGCGATGAACTTCCGGGCAGGGAGATTTACCCCATTTCCGGCGTGAGCCGTCAGGGCGTCGAGGACCTTCTCGACCGGCTGTGGCGCATCCTCTCTGAAGAAAAGGCCGCTGCCGGGGTGGCATGATTTTCGATTCAAAAAAGAACGCGGCCGTCCGAAGACGACCGCGTTGCATTCGAATCAATTCAACTCCGTCGAATCTGATTACTTCGCCGGAATGTCGTAGAGCGCTTCCACGACATGATGCGCGAGCAGCCGGGACGCCGCGTTCGCGTCGGTCGGCCATTGGTCCTTCATCTCATCAAACGCGGTGATGTGGGCCAGAAGGTTCTGGTAAAACTTCATCGAGTCGATGTTGTCGGGGATATCAAAGCGCCACTGATCGGGCAGCTCATGAATGAGCGACGCGGTGATTTCCGGCATGCCAGCCTCGGCCGGGAAGGTCACGATCGCGACGTTGCGGCCTTTCTCCAGGTTGCGATCGCCGGGCTTGTTACCGGGCTTGTTGGTCTCATCGCGGCGGCCGTCGGCCGTCGCAGGCGCGCCGGCGGTCAACTGGCCTTCAAGCTTGACATCGCCAGCCTTGAGTGAAGCGCCTGCTCCGCTCTTGGCCTTGGCATTATCCACAGGCCAGTTGCTCAACAGGGCGGGATTGGCGATTTCACCCTGCACAATCGTGAATCCCTTGAAGTCGGGCCCAAAGGCGAGCTTGTGCTCGATGTCGAAACCCTTGCCATATTTCGCCTTCCAGTCCTTGCGGAATTGCTCGATCCGGCCGGCGAAGGTGGCATCGTTATCGTTCAGGTCCTTGAGCCGATTGCGGTCGGCATCGACCAGCTTATTGCGCACCTTGTGGAAGCTCTTGCTCAGGACCGCTTCGGTCGTGTCCGCCAGCGCCTGGCGAATATCTTCCGAATCATCCTTGGTGGCTTTCTGGATGCCGGCCGGGAGGTCGGCCGTCTGGCCCACGCTCTTCTCGGTCTTCACATCCAGGTCACCGATCTTGTCCCGGGTCGCGTTGGTCGCATCGCGGGTGGCATCGCCGATTTTGTCGGTGGTCCGATCCACCTTGTTGCTGGCGTTGTCCACAGCGCGATCGACTTTCTTCCCGGTGGCCTCATCATCCTTGGCGATAGACCAATTGGATACCAGGCCGATTCCACCTACGGTCAGCGCGGCGGCTGTAAAAAGTGATAGGTGTTTTCTCATGTCTTGCTCCTTTCGTTAAATGTTTAGCGGCACAACATTGAGAGTTGGTGCCGAGGCTGCAAAGAACGGGCCGCCCGGCGGGCCGCGGCCCATCAAGCGTTGTTTTTGTCACAAATCAGACAGAAAAGTGGAGCAAGGATTGACGTAGTCCAGCACGTCCGTCAGTTCCCCACGGACAACATGACCCGATCAACGCGCAAAAAAGAACGGGTGCGAAAAAATTTCCGCACCCGTTCCAAAAGTTGGACGGAGCGACTATTGGCGGTTGATGGTTCCGCCTGCATCCAGGCCGGTCCCGGCGCCAGCGCCGCCGGCGCCAGCGCCCGCAGCACCTGGGCTCACATCATAGAAAGCAGCGAAGATGTGCTGGGCGATGGTGCGATAGCCTTCGGTCTTATCCGCAGGCCACTTATCCTTCGCCTGGCACGCTTCGTCGATGTGCTTGGACAGGTTCTTCTGGAGTTGATCCGCCGTGATGTTATCAGGCAGCTTCACTTTCCAATCACTGGCGCTGGCCTGACCGTAGGCGGGGGTGCGGCCGCTCGATGTGCCGCTGGGGCCACCCGACGTGCTGGAGCGGTCTGCCGTCGCGCTGCCGCCGGGCGTGCTGGAGCGATCGGCCGTCGCGCTGCCGGCGGCGGAGCTGGAGGCGCCAAATCGATCCGGGCTGGCACTGCTGCTGGAAGATGAGCGATCGGCGCTGGACCCGGTTGGGGTGCTGCCGCCGGAGGATCCGGCAGCGCCTGATGCGCCACCCGCCGTGCTCGATTCACGAACCAGCGAGACGATCGCTTCCGGCGCTAAGTCCGTGGCCGGGAAGGTGACGATGGCCACGCCATATCCCTTCTGCACACCCATCGAGGATGCTGCGCCCGTGCCCGAGGTCGAGGATGACCCGCTCAATCCTGATCCGGAAGAGGAAGAGGAGCTGCCGGAGATCCCTGCGCCCGAGCTGCTGGATGGAGAGTTGCGATCGGTCCCGGTTGCGCTGCTCGAATTCCGATCGGTGCCGCTCGAGGAGGTATTGCGATCGGTCGATGAGGGTGCGCCGATGCCGCCGCTCGTCGAGCTTGATCCCGACAATCCACTTGATGTCCCGCTCGTATCCGATCGCAGTTTGCTGCTCCCGGCGCCGCCGCTGGTGCTGGCGGCCTTGCCCGATGAATCCACTGGCCAATTGCTCATCAGCGCGGGATTGACAACCTCACCCTGCACGATGATCAGGGTGTCGTAGGCCTTGCCAAACACCATCTCATCGGGCTCGAAATCGGTGTTGTACTTGGCCTTGAAATCCTTGCGAAGTTGCTGGAGCTTGTCCTTGATCTGGGCATTGTCCTGCGCCAGGGCGCGAAGCTTCGCTCGGTCCGACTTGGCGATGTAATTCGTCAGATCGCTCAGGCTGTCATCTTTGATGGCTGCGATAGTCACCTGCCGCAGCGTCGCCCGAATCCCCGCTTCATCGGATTGGTCGGCGCGCTGAGTTCCCTGGGGAAGCGATGCCCGGCCGCTCGCCGAGGCCGATGATTTCTGAGCGGCGCTGCTGCTCCCGAGGCCGCTGCCTGCTCCGCTGGTGTCGGCGGCCTTCTGCTGATCATCCTTCGCGAACGCGGCCGAGTCATAGCCGACAAAGGCGAAGACGCCGGCCGAGAGACTTGCCGCTGCAAACAATGCGAGAGGTTTTCGCATAATTGAGTCCTTTCCTAACTGGGTGATTCAACAACTGAGAAGCGACGACTCCGCCGCACATCCCGTCCTTGAAAGGCTGCTCACGCTTGCAAAGAACGCGCCCTGGCGGCTTAAGAAATTTTAATTCACTCAAGGGCCTAAACTTACGATGAATTCTACAGCCTGTTCGGCGCGCCTGCTGGACAACCTGTTCAGCATCCGATGATGTAACTGCATACGTGGCCGATCTTTGGGCGCAATTGCTGAGCTTGCGAATTGCCGCGGCCGGGCGGCGGCCTAAAATCTGAACTTTGCGGATCGAAGGGTAAAGAGTGAGTACAAATGGCTGATCCGGGCGGCGAAGTGGGTGTGGGGGTGGGTATCGGACTAACTGCTGCTGGCAGCGGGGGCTCTGATCTTCCTCTGCTGCGCATTCATCGATCCCCCAGCGGGCCGGCGCTCCGCCGGGCCATGCTCATCGCCACCTATGGCTGGATGTTCGGTTCCGTATGGCTTAGCTCGATTTCGGGAACGCCCCTGACTCTTTATGCCAGACATCTGGGGGCGTCGCCGTTCCAGTTTGGCATCCTGGCGGCACTTCCATTCCTCGCTTCGCTCCTCTCGCTTCCGGCCAGCATCCTCATCGAAGCCACGGGGCAGCGCAAGCGCATCTTCCTCATGGGCTCCTATCTCCAGCGCTTCATGTGGTTCATCATCGCGGTTGTTCCGCTGTGGATCATGAAGAAGGGCGGCATGGCGCACGCTCAACTGGCGATGAGCGCCTTCCTGGGGCTCATATTCATCATGTACTCCGGGGCGGCGGTTGGCGGGCCGGCCTGGACCACCTGGATGGCCGACCTCGTGCCCGAGCGCATCCGCGGAAAATATTTTTCCCGCCGCCGGCAATACGGGATCCTCACGGCCATCCCCGCGGCCTGGTTTGTCGGCTGGCTGCTGGATACGCAACCCAGCGCCGACCCGTTTTCGGTGATGCGCTGGTGCGCGGGCATCTTCATCATCGCGGCCATCTGCGGCGTGATGGACATTCACATGTTCGAGTACGTTCCCGCCATCCCCAAGCGCCCGCAGTTGGGTTGGGCGCTGCTTCACGCCCTCCGCCAGCCGCTTCATGACCGCCGCTTTCTCTGGTTCGCCGGGTTCGTCGGCACGTTGTTCTTTGCGATGAGTTTCATGGGGCAGTTCGTGACGCTTTATGTGATGGACAAGGCCGCCAAATCGGGCGCTCACATGAACCGGACCGCGCAGATGATGCTCATCATCACGCCCTGCCTCGCGCAGCTCCTGTTCATGGGACTCTGGGGGCATACGGCCGATCGCATGGGGAAGAAGCCCCTGCTGGTCATCGCTTCCCTTGGCCTGGTGCCGATCGGCATCGGTTGGTGTTTGCTCACCGAATCGACTGTGTGGATTGGCTACATCCTCTCGGGCGCGGGCGCTGCGTTGTGGGCCGCGGTGGAGATTGCCAATTTCAACATCGTTCTGGAAATGTCAGAAACTCCCGAGGCCGGCAGCACGAATTGCGGCGGCAGCGCCTATGTGGCCGTCAACAGCGTGATCATCAACATCGCCGGATGCCTGGGCGGCCTGTTTGCGGGCGCGATTGCCCAATCCTTGAAGAACTGGGAACACTTCTGGCTGTTCAAGACGTTCCGCGGCTACGACATTCTCTTTGCCGTCAGCGCAGTCATGCGCCTGCTGGCGGTTGTGGTCTTCCTCCCCTTCATTCACGACGCCACCGCCCGCCCCACC
>JBGPEF010000121.1:0-12129 GCA_041482675.1 Tepidisphaeraceae bacterium
TCGATGAATTCCTGACCGGTGAGCGAACTCTGCGCTCGGATGTGCTGGACCGACTCGCCACCAGCCTGGGGTTTGCATTGAGCCGCCGGGATTGAACCTCTGAACGTCTCAGGTTCGTGCGCGAATCGCGCTTGGTGCCGCTCGTGTTTAATCCCCCCGTCCCCCGTGTTAGACTCAGCTTCTCCACTTTCACCTTTTCTAAAACGAAAGGACCCCATCATGCCCCGCCCCCACGTCGTACTATTTCTAACCATGCTCTCCCTCCCCTTTCTCTTCACCGCCTGTACCGCCAAACCCGAAAACCCCTCCTTCCCCCTCAACTTCTCCCAGGCCAGCAAAGCGGTCGCCGACATGCGTGCCGACCCGCAGCCTCTCTCCCGTCCCCTGGTGATCATCGGCGGCTTCGGCGATCCCAACGTCTCGCCCCCGCTGTTCAAATCCTGGTTCCAGGGCGTCACCCGCGACAGCCAGATGATCACCGTCTTCTCGCCCTGCCACTCCCTCCCCCGGCCACAACCTCTCTCGTAGGGGCGGCTTCAGCCGCCGTTCCCCCCGTCACCGACACCCCGTTGCCTTGCCCATCCCTTGCCCGCCGAACTGACGCAACAACCTACCCCCAATTGCCGCCGCCGAGCCCCCCACCGCAGATCAGCTGCAATTAACTTTCGGCAATAACTTGACTTTTAGATTCGGTATAGTATAATATGACCGGGAACCAGAAAAGGGGAAGTTATGTTGGCGTTTTCCAGGTGTGCGATCTCTCACGCCCCCTCCGCGCACTCACCTTCCCAAGTTCTCAGCCCTCCATCCTCGACCTTCCCACCCGTTTTCGCTCACCGCTTTCTCCCCACTTCCATCTCGCTTCTCACCCGATTCCATCCCGGTTCCTACCCGGTTTCATCCCGGTTTTATCCCGCTTTTTACCCGGTTTCATACCGCTTTTTCGACCCCCCAAATCCGCAACCCCCGCATTCGCCCGATCTTAGAGATTCGAGGAGAACCTTTTTTCTCCCCACCCCCTCTCTCCCTCGCTCTGATCTGCGTAAATCCCCGTTTATCTCCGCCATCCGCGGCTGCCTTTCTCCGTTACAAAACGAAGCCATTTTTCACCCGCCCATCGCGCTCCCACTTCCCCGCCCCCATCGTCACGTCGCTCCCCGACGCTTTCACGTCGGTTTTCGGTCGGTTCCATGTCGGTTTTGGTCGATTTCGGTCGGTTTTGGTCGGTTTCTAGGCTTCCATTCACGCCCCTGCAAATCCATAACCCCATTCCCCCCCACAGCTTGCGAATTCCGCTCGCCTCACCCAGCCCCAGATACATCTTTCCCGCCCCAATCACCTCTCCCAACCACGCCAGCACTGCAAACAACCAACCACAAACCAAAACCCGATTCACTACCGAACGAACCCATTTCCCCACCCCCGCTTTTGACACCCCACCGCCCAACGACCAGAATTCCCCCCATGAACCCCCAACAAACCCACCGCCGCTTCTTCGCCATCCTCCTCCTCGCGCTCGCGACCGCCCCAGCCCTCGCCATCGACGATTACACCCTCGGCCCCGACTCCCAACCCCAGGAAAATGTCCCCAAAGGCGTCATCACCAAACACCACCACGCCAGTAACCTCTTCGCCGGCGCACAGCGAGACTACTGGGTCTACGTCCCCCAGAAGTACGACCCCAACCAGCCCACCCCTGTCATGATCTTCCAGGATGGCGGCGGCTTCCAAAATCCCACCGGCGGTTATCGCGTTCCGATCGTCCTCGACAATCTCATCTATAAAAAAGAACTGCCGCCGATGATCGCCATCTTCATCAATCCCGGCGTCATCCCGGCGCCCAATGGATCGACCGCGGCCCCCGATCCCCTGGTTAAAAGCAATCCGCCGCAGCAGACACCGCGCTTCAATCGCTCCTTCGAATACGACTCCCCCACCGACCTCTACGCCCGCTTCTTGCTGGAAGAAATCCTTCCCGAAGTCGCCAGGGACTACAACCTCTCCAAAAACGGCAACGACCGCGGCCTCTGCGGCTCATCCTCCGGCGGAATCGCCGCCTTTACCGCCGCCTGGGAACGGCCCACCGAATTCACCCGCGTCATCAGCTTCATCGGCTCATTCTCCAACCTCCGCGGCGGACATTCCTATCCCACCATGATCCGCAAAACCGAGCCCAAGCCCATTCGCGTCTTCCTCCAGGATGGCAGCAACGACCTGGACAATTTCGCCGGCTCCTGGTGGCTGGCAAATCAGGAGATGGCCGCCGCGCTCAAGTTCGCCGGATATGACTACACCTTCGCCCCCGGCGACGGCCAGCACAGTGGCAAACATGGCGGCTCCATCCTTCCCGATGCCCTGCGCTTCATCTGGCGCGACTATCCCAATCCGGTGACCGCATCGCTCAAGAACAGCAAACAACCGATCGTCGAAATTCTCATCGGTGGCGAAGGCTGGCAGCTCGTCGGCGAGGGCTTCAGATTCACCGAAGGCCCGGCCGCCGATGACAAGGGCAATGTCTTCTTCACCGACATTCCCAACAAGAAAATCCACAAGATCGATCCCGATGGAAAAATCTCCGTCTTCGTCGCCGATTCCGGCAGCGCCAACGGCCTGAAATTCGGCCCCGACGGCAAGCTCTATGCCGCCCAGAACGGCAACAAGAAAATCGTCGCCTACGACGCCGATGGCAAGGAAACCGTCATCGCTAATGACATTGAATCCAACGATCTGGTCGTCACCTTCAGAGGCGGCGTCTACGTCACCGATCCCGGCCACAGACAAGTCTGGTACATCCCTCCCGGCGGCGAGAAGGAAGTCGTCGATACCGGCCTGAATTTCCCAAACGGTATAACCCTCACGCCTGATCAGACCCAGCTCATCGTGGCCGACATGCGCAGCCAGTATCTTTACGCGTTTACTATTCAGCCCGACGGCTCGCTTATCAACAAGCAGCCCTTTTTCACCCTGCACGTTCCCCTCGACAAGACCGAAGGCAACGCCGATGGCATCTGCGCCGACAATCAGGGCCGGGTTTACGCCACCAGCCACCTCGGCCTTCAGGTTTTCGATCCAGCCGGCCGCGTCAATTGCATCATCAACAAGCCCCAGAACAAGTGGCTGGCCAACGTCTGCTTCGGCGGCAAGGACCTCGATTGGATCTATGTGGCCTGTTCCGACAAGATTTACCGTCGGCATGTGAAGGCCAAAGGAATATTGTATTTTCAGGGCCCATCGCTGCCCCCCACCCCGAGGCTCTAAACATATTCGCAAATGTCGGGTACATTACAGTTGGAGCTTGGCGTCACCTGCTCCGGAACAAATCTTAACTCTTCGGGAGGATCGCATGACTCGTCGTATCTCACTGTGTCTCATCGTGCTTGCGTTTGTGTTCGCCGGCGTGGCCCGGGCCGCCGACGATAAGAAGGAAGACAAGAAGCAGCCCTACGAAGGCACCTGGAAATGGACCGTCCAGGGCCAGAACAACCAGAGCTTCGAGCAGACCATGAAGCTCAAGACCGAGGAAGGCAAACCTGCTGGCGTCATCATCGGCCGCAACAACACCGAAACCAAGATCGAGGATGCCACCTTCAAGGATGGCACGCTCGGATTCACCGTCAACCGCGAGCGCAACAACGTCAAGGTCGTCTCCAAGTACAACGGCAAGCTTGAAGGCGACACCATCAAGGGCAAGATCGAAACCACCCGGGACGGTACGGCCGGCGAGCCCCGCGACTGGGAAGCCAAGCGCGAGAAGGCCGAAAAGCCGGCGGCCTGATTGAACCACAAGCCTGTAGGTCCGGCCTTGCCGGTCGTTCGCGTCCGGCCGAGCCGGACCTACAGTGCCTTGGCCTTGATATTGCGGAACTCGACCTTCATCTTAAGGCCGGGGTGGATTTGCAGGCCGATGGGGGCGGCGTTGGGGAAGGCGGGGTCTTGGTATTCAACGACCTTCTCGCCATTGAGCCACACGGTGTACTTGGGGCCAATGGCCTGTAAACGCATCGTGTTCCAGTCGCCTTCCTTGATCAGCTTCTGAGCATTCTTCGCTTGCCCCGGCTCGGGATAGCTGCCGTGGCAATAGAAGCTGGCCGTCATGTCCTTCTTGAGGCTGCGGGAGATGCCGATCTGCATCTGGATTTCGGGCTTGCGGACCATGAAGCCGCTGTCGATCTCGCCGCTCCAGCGGACATCGGCCTCGATGATCAGGTCGCCGTAGCTCTTCTCGGTGTAGAGCATGCTGCCCTTCTTGGCCTCATCGTTCTCGCCGACGAGGACGCCATCGACAACCTTCCACCATTTGTTGTCGGCCGGGACTTTCCAGCCGGCCAGGTCCTTACCGTTAAAAATGGCGGGAAGGTCATCCTTGGCATCTGCGGCAAGCAGCAGCCGCGCGGAAGAGAGGACCATCACGAGCGCAACCAGGAAGCGGTTCATAGGATCTCCCAAAATTAGTCACCTTCGACTTTGTTGTTGGCGTATGCGGCATAGACGGCGGCCACTTTGCCTTGAGTTGGATCGCCGCCGTGGATGTAGACGCGATAACGGAATGTGATCGGCTGGTCGGGCTTGAGCGTGTCTTCCTGGAGCATGAAGGCGTTGGCGGCGAAGAGGCCGTAGTTGCGGACGTGCCAGTCGGTGGGGAAGCGATAGCTGGAGGGGTGATTCATGAAGCAGACGCCGAGGGCCTTGCCGTCGATGACGCCGTAGTTGTCGGCCCAGGCGGCGGGAAGTTTGTCTTTGGGCCGTTTCTCTGGGCGGATGGGCTCTTCATCCTGATTGCCGAAGCTGTCGATCATCTTGCCCGTGCCGCGGCCGGTTTGATTCTTCTTGCCGGGATCGGGGGAAGTGAGCGGCGTGGCGACGCGGAGGGCGAAGCTGCCTTCCTTGGTTTTTCCGACCGCGACGGGCGCGTTGCCGGGGGCCTTCCAGGTCATGGACCAGTCCATGAGCACATCGTTGCCGGCGTCGAGGATGAGGATGTCCTGGGATTCGAGCAGATCCGGGCCCCAGGCGTTTTCGATCATGAGATGGCCGAGGACTGGGCCTTGGGCGTGCTTGAGGCTCCTGGGAGTGATGGGGATTTTACTCCAGTAATCCTTGCCGTTGACCGCGCCGTGGGCGAAATAGAGGCCGGTGTGATGGGGATGGTCCTTGGCTTCGCCGGGCTTGTCTTCCATCGGCCAGGCGCGCGAGATCGAGACGCCCTGGGCCATGATGGGATAGAAGTAGGGCTTCTTGAATTTCTCGGCCAGGGGGCCGACGTTGTAGCGGGTGATTTCGTGATCGGCGTTGCTGATGGAGATGGAGCCGTCGAGGTCTTTGATGGTGATGCCAGAATTCTCGGAAGGCACGGAGTCAGTGTGATCGAGTGTGAGCGCGGAGGCCTGGCCGGCGGCCAGATCGAGGATGACAAAGCAGAGGAGTTGGCCATCGCCGCTGGGTTCCCATTGGCAGGGGATGGATTTGCCGGCGTCGTCGGTCAGTTTAAATGGCGGGGCGAGGCGGGAAGTGGGGACTTGTTTTTCGGCGACGAGGTAACGGCGATCCTGGTCGTGCTTGGCGATGGTGAGCTTGATTGGGGCGGCGTGGATGCCAGTGCTCAGCGGGCCGATGAATGTGAGAAGAATGCAACAGCATTTTGGGAAAAGGCTCATGGAATTCTTTCTGTTGAAGCCACGGGCGAGACGCCCGTGCCACGAGACAGATCGTATCCCGCCGCCTTATTTACACAACTTTCGGCAAGGCGTTTGCCGGGCGGGAAATTGGTAATTAATCGCTGCGGGGAATCGACTGGCGGCGTCGCTTTTTTCCCTGTAATCTCGGCGTCATGCCAACCACTCTGGATCTCGAGGGCAACAGGCAATTACAAAATACTGCTGGGCTGAAATGGTATCAGGGACTGGATCGCTACTGCTGGATCGTTCTGGCCATCGCCGCGCTGGGGTGGTTGTTTGACACGATGGACCAGAACCTGATGAACATCGTGCGCGCGCCGTCGCTCAAGGAAATTTTTCATCCCCATCCCGATCAGACGCTGACACCGCAGGAAAAAATCGACCTGGATAAAAAAGTGAAGGCATATGGCGGAAAACTCACCTCCATATTTCTGATCGGATGGGCGGCCGGTGGATTCGTCTTTGGAATTCTCGGCGACCGGCTGGGCCGGACGCGCACCATGATCATCACGATTCTGATCTATGCGATATTTACCGGGGGCAGCGGATTGGTGCATTCGTTTAACGCTTATGCGTTCATGCGCTTTATGACTGCGCTGGGCGTTGGCGGCGAATGGGCGGCGGGGGCTGCATTGGTGGCCGAGGTGTTTCCAGCGCGTTCGCGGCCGATGGCGCTGGGGCTTTTGCAGGCGCTGTCGGCGGTTGGGAACATGCTGGCCGCGATCATCACGCTGGTCATCGCCCAAACCGTCAGCCCGGAGCATCAGGCCAGCTCGTGGCGCTGGGCCTACTTTATCGGCGCAGCGCCGGCGCTGCGTGTCATCTGGATTCAATCGTCGGTGCGCGAGCCGGATCAATGGAAAGAGGCCAAGCGTCAGGCGTCGCTGGGAAAAGAGCTGGGAAATATCACCGATCTCTTCACGCATCGAGTCCTGCGTCGCAATACGATCGCGGCGGCGCTGATGGCGACGGCGGGCGTGTGCGCGGTATGGGGCGTGGCGTTTTTCAGCACGGATTTCGTCCGCGAAGAGCTGACCCGCGGCGGGTTGACCGAAAAGGCCATCGCCACCAAGACCAGCATCATGTTCTTCTGCCAGCAGATCGGCGCCTTCTTCGGAATCTACCTCTTTGCCGTCGTCGCCGTGCGCTTCAGCCGCAAGGAGGCGTTCTTCTTCTGGTTCGGGCTGGCGTGGGCGTCGGTCATGCTCTTTTTCTGGGGGATCACCGGCTCCGGTTCGGGCGCATTCGTTCGGGCAGTGATTCTTGCGCCGGTGCTGGGATTTGGAACACTGGGGCCATTCTCTGGCTACACCGTTTATTTCCCCGAGCTGTTCCCGACGCGGCTGCGGACGACGGGATGCGGTTTCTGCTATAACGCGGCCCGCATCCTCTCGGCGTCCGGGCCGTGGGTGCTGGGTTCTCTCAGCGCTCATTTCAGCGCGGCCGGCGGATTCGCGGCGGCGGCCAGCGCGGTGTCGTGCATCTATTTCATCGGCATCATCGGCACGCTGATAGCGCCGGAGACCAAAGGCAAGCCGCTGCCGGAGGACAAGGATTTTGAGGAGCCGCTGGCGAGGCCGGTGGTCGCCACAGCGCAGCCTGAGTAGCAACAATGAAATTTGGAATCTGCAACGAAATTTTCGAGCGCTGGCCGTGGGAGCGGGTGTGTGAATACACAGCGCGGCTTGGATATCAGGGGCTGGAGGTTGCGCCGTTTACGCTGGCGGATGATGCCGCGTCGATTTCGCAGGAGACGCGGAGCGATGTGCGCAGCTGCGCGGAGCGGCACGGGATTGAAATCCTCGGATTGCACTGGCTGCTGGTGAAGCCGGCGGGTTTGTATATCACAGCGCCGGATGCCTTCACGCGGCGGCGGACAGCGCAGTATCTTGGGAACCTGGTGGATTTGTGCGCGGATTTGGGCGGCAAGGTGATGGTGATCGGCTCGCCGAAGCAGCGGAATTTGATGGCGGGTGTGAATAAGGAGCAGGCGATTGGATATGCAAAGGAAGTTTTCACGCCGTGCCTCGATCAGGCGGCGAGCTGCGGGGTGACGCTGGCGCTGGAGCCGCTCAGCCCGATTGAGACCAATTTCATCCAGACGGCGCAGGAGGCGATCGATCTGATCGAGCAGATCAATCATCCGAATCTCCGGCTGAATCTGGATGTGAAGGCGATGAGCTCGGAGAAGAAGCCGGTTCCGCAGATCATCCGTGATTCGAGGAAGCACATCGCGCACGTGCAGGTGAATGATCCGAATTTGCAGGGGCCGGGGATGGGCGAGGTGAAGTTTGAGCCGATTATCGCGGCGCTGCGCGAGGTGGGATATGACGGATGGCTGTCGGTGGAGGCATTTGATTTGAAGCCGGGGGCGGAGACGATTGCACAGAAGAGCATTTCTTATTTGAAAAAGGTGACATCGTAAAACGGGCGTCTCGCCCGTGCGGCACGGGCAGGATGCCCGTGGTACGATTAGCCGCGGGAGGTGTCTATGCGCTTGGCATTTCTGGTGGTGATGGTGGCGGCTGCGCAGTCTTTTGCTGCCGATGGCAATCGCCTGGTTTATCTGGATGAGCATGATCCGTATTACGTTTCGCGCGCATTCCCGAAATTGACCACGCCGCAGTGGATTGGGGAGGAGGGGGTGGAGGCGGTGGTGGTGCTGGCGGTGGATGATATGCGGGAAGCGCCCAAGTACGAGACGTTTTTGCGGCCGATTCTGGAGAGGCTCAAGAAGATCGATGGGCGCGCGGGGGTGAGCATCATGACCAACAAGATCGATCCGACGCTGCCCAAACTTGCGGAATGGCTGAAGGAAGGGGTGAGCCTGGAGGTTCACACCATCGATCATCCCTGTCCGCTGCTGGCGGGGGAGGATTTTGCCAAGGCCAGATCGACGTATGACCGCTGCGTGGAATTGATGAGCGCGATTCCGGGAAACCGGCCGGTGGCGTTTCGAATGCCCTGCTGTGATTCGCTCAACACGCCCAGCCCGCGGTTTTGGGAGGAGATTTTCAACAAGACGACCGAGCATGGGCGGTTTTTGACGATGGACAGCTCGGTTTTCAACATCACCACGCCCAATGATGCAGCGCTTCCGCGCGAACTGGTGATCGATGCGGATGGTCGGCAGAAATTCAAGAAGTTTGTGCCGTTTGAGTCGTTCGTGAACACGATTGAGGATTATCCCTATCCGTATGTGATCGGGAAATTGTGCTGGGAGATGCCCTGCGTGACGCCCAGCGACTGGCAGGCGCAGAACATCAACAAGCCGATGAATCCGGGCACCGTGGCCGACATGAAATCGGCGATTGATGTCACGGTGATGAAGCAGGGTGGATTTTTCTTTGTGTTTCATCCGCATGGGTGGATCGCCAGCAGCCAGGTGGTGGAGCTGATCGATCATGCGGTTGCGAAGCATGGGAAGAAGGTGAAGTTTCTGTCGTTTCGCGAGTGTCAGGAGCGAATTGATAAGAATCTCCTGGGGGGCCAGTCAATTCGGGCGGAGGATGGGCGGGATAATGGGGTGAGGCTGATCGATCTGAACAATGATGGGTATATGGATGTGGTGATCGGAAATGAGAAGGTGCGGCAGACGAGGGTTTGGTCGCCGAAGAATTCATCGTGGATTGTCGGTGATTTTCCGGTGGTGATTGATGGGGCGAGCCGGTTTGGGATTATCAGCAGCGACGGGAATGTGTCGGTGCTGGGGAAGAACGGTGCTTTTACTTTTGATGGTGAGAAATGGGCGGAGGATGCGACGTTGCTGGCCGGTTTGGAGGGTGTGCCATTCGAGGCGGTGAGGCTGAGGGATATTGATAAGGATGGGCGCTGTGAGTTGATCGTCGGCAGTCCGAAGCAGTCGGCCGTGTTTCAATATCACCCCGGCGAGCATCGGTGGATCAAGCGGGCGTTTGCGTTGCCCGAGGGAACCAAGTTTGTCGATGCGCAGGGACGCGATGCGGGATTGCGGTTTGTGGATGTGGACGAGGATGGGTATGAGGATGTGCTGTTTTCAAACGAAAATGGTTCGTCGCTGCATTTATTTGTGAATATGAAGAAGGGGTGGGACAAAAAAGTCGAAGTGGGACAGATTCCGGCGATCGTGCGGAATGGAACTGACAATGGCGCGTGGTTTCATTCACGGGGCCTGTGGGTGGCGAATGAAAGCACCGACAAGATGCCGAATCTGGTGGATCGGCGCTCGTTCAATGAATTGCTGGCGGCGGTTGAGCCGGGCGCGAAGAGTGCGCAGGCATCGTTGAATTCGATCCGAGTGCGGCCGGGGTTTGTGGTGCAGCAAGTCGCCGCGGAACCGCTGATCGTCGATCCCGTTTCGTATGCCTGGGGCGCGGATGGGAAATTCTGGGTGGTGGAGATGGGGGATTATCCGCTGGGGACGGATGGAAAGGGCGCGGCCGGGGGACGCGTGAAGATTCTGGAAGACACCGATGGCGATGGTATCTATGACAAATCCACGCTCTTCCTCGATGGGCTGCATTATCCCAATGGAATTTTGCCGTGGAAAAAGGGGGTGCTGATTACGAGCGCGCCGGACATTATTTATGCCGAAGATACCGACGGCGATGGCAAGGCGGACATCCATGAGGCGATTTACAGCGGGTTTGTGCGCGGCAATCCGCAGCATCTGGTGAATGGTTTGGTGCTCGGTCTGGACAATTGGATTTACTGCGCCAACGGCGACAGCGGCGGGCGGATCAAATCGATCAAGACGGGCGCGGAAGTGAATATCAGCGGCCGCGATTTTCGCATTCGGCCCCAGACCGGCGAAATCGAGGCGGAGACGGGGCAGACGCAATTTGGGCGGTGCCGCGATGACTGGGGCAACTGGTTTGGCTGCAACAATCCGCAGCCGATGTATCATTTTGTTCTTTCGGATCATTATCTGCGGCGGAATTCGCGGCTGGCTGCGCCGCGGCCGGTGAACAATGTGCCGAAGGTGCCGGCGGCGGGGCCGATTTTCCCGGTGAGCCGCACGCGGGCGCGGTTCAACGATCCGGAGATGTTCAATCGGTTCACGTCGGCCAACAGCGTGATGGTTTATCGCGATGAGCTTTTTGGGCCGCATTTTGCGGGGAATATGTTTGTGAGTGAGCCGGTACACAACCTGGTGCATCGGGAGATTGTGACGGCGGTGGGTGTGAGTTTTACGAGCGATCGGGCGGTTGATGAGCAGAAGACGGAGTTTCTGGCATCGAGCGACAACTGGTTTCGGCCGACGACGCTGCGAACCGGGCCGGATGGGGCGGTGTGGGTTGCGGACATGTATCGATACGTGATCGAGCATCCGGAATGGATTCCGGTGGGGACGAAGCGGACGCTGAATTTGCGGCTGGGGGATGACAAGGGGCGGATTTATCGCACTTTTCCGGTGGGGGCGCCGCCGCGGGCGATTCCGCGACTGGATCAGTTGGATACGGCGGGATTGGTGATGGCGCTGGATAGTCCGGGCGGCTGGCAGCGCGATACAGCGCAGCGGTTGTTGATCGAGCGGCAGGATATGAAGGCCGTTCCGTTACTGCGCGAGATGGCGCTGAAGAATGCCCGGCCGCTGGCGCGGTTGCACGCGCTGTGTACGCTCGATGGATTAAACGCGGCCGATCCGGCGATTTTGCTGGCCGCGCTGGGCGATGCGCATCCGGGAATTCGGCGGCATGCGATACGGATCGCGGAATCGCAGTTTAATCAATCGCCGGAGCTGGCGGCGGCGGCGGCGAAACTGGTTTCGGATGCGGATGCGCAGGTGCGGTTGCAACTGGCGTGCAGTTTGGGCGCGTGGGATTCGGCCGATGCGGGGACAGCGCTGGGGCAACTGGCGATGCGGGATGCGGGGGAGAAGTTTGCGCTTGCGGCCGTGTTCAGCTCGGTGACGGCGAAGAATCTGGACTCGATGGCGGCCGCGATCATGGCGGCCAGCAAAGGCGCTGCGCCACCGCCGGCCGTGCTGGAGCCGCTCTTGAAGATGGCCAGCGCGTATGGGGACATGCGGCTGATGGGTGAATTTCTGGGCGCGGTGACCAGCGCGCCGGAGGAGGGACGATTTGCGGCATTGGCCGGCCTGCTCGATTCGCTGGAGGCGAGCAACATGTCATTGACCAACATCGCGCAGAGTCGAGATGAAAAGGTGAAGGAGGCGCTGGCGCGAGCGAACCAGATCTTTGATGCAGCGCGAAAAGTGGCCGCCGATGCCGCAGCACCACCAACCGAGAGAATCGCGGCCGTGCGGCTGCTGGGGCGGGGATTGGAAAAGCGACAGGAGGGTATAGCGCTGCTGGCGTCGCTGCTGGCGCCGCAGACGCCGCAGGATTTGCAGGCGGCGGCGATTGCGACGCTGGCGCGGCTGAGGCAGGAGGATGTGCCGGCGACGCTGCTGGGCAAATGGAAGGGATTGAGCCTGAGTTTGCGGAGTCAGGTTGCGGATGTGCTGCTGGCA